>DASWIN010000281.1:0-3521 GCA_036397655.1 Nitrospiraceae bacterium
ATGCTCTCCGACGGTGGCGAGGTGCCGAAAGAATTCAGCCGACCACAGGTATTGGATATTCTCCGCGAGCACTATGCTGGCCTGAAAGACGAGGAGAAGGTGGAAATTGAACTGACCGGGCACTCGGCCCGGTAATTTTCATTTGAGCAATCGAGATCCAAAAAGTCCGTTGAACGGCAACTAGGGTTCGCTCACAATCCGGGCGACGAATGATGGCTACCTGGAGAACCAAGGTCCCATGCTCACTAACAATCCGTTCGCCGAACTTTCGGCGTCCATATCACCCTCCGTCATGCAGACGTACGTCATCGTCATGATATTCCTGGTCGTTGCCGGAACGTTGTTTGACGTTATTCACAAGAAAAGCGCCAAGTATTTCTTCGACAACTGGCGGAACGCAAAGAACAAGGGGTCGAGGCAAGTCAGCGGCGGGGAAATGGCTTCCTTGGCAATGCAGACCGCCTGCGTTGAGGTGCTGACATCCGCAGAGTTCTGCAACGCTCGGCGCAGAATTGCCCATCTCCTTACAATGTACGGATTTGTGGTTTACGTCATCGCTACCATCGTCATGGTGTTCGGGTACCCGACCCCCGCCACCCCTACGCCCTCCATCCTGCCGGTATTGTGGCATATCGGGGCCCTGATGGTTTGTGTTGGCGGTTACTGGTTCTGGTTTTTCATCCGCGTCGACGTCGCGGCTGAGGGAAATTCACCGTTCCACATCATGCGAGCCGACCTGTTCATTCTCTCGCTTCTTGCAAGCGTGACGCTGGGCCTGGTCTGGTCCGTTCTTCAGGCGGTGGGCGGCTCGTGGTGGACGAGCCTGTTTTTCGGATTGTATGTCATCGCCACGACGGTGCTGTTCGTATCCGTTCCCTGGTCCAAGTTCGCGCACATGTTCTTCAAGCCCGCCGCGGCCTTTCAGAAACGCGTGGCCGAAGCCGACGGTTCCAGGAACAACCTGCCCGCCCCGGCCGACAAGCCGGAAGTCCTCGGTAGCGCGCGCCGGCTGCCCCAGAATTATTAATGTCCCGTTAATTTCTCGATTGGTCGATCACTTGGTTTTACATGCAGGGTTACCGGCCCTGACCACGGAAGCAGAAGGAATAAAATGCCGACATTCGTCTATATGACTCGTTGTGATGGTTGCGGACATTGCGTGGATATCTGTCCGTCCGACATCATGCACATCGACCGCACCTATCGCCGCGCATACAACATCGAACCCAACATGTGCTGGGAGTGCTACGCATGTATCAAGGCTTGTCCGCAAAACGCGATCGACGCGCGAGGCTATGCCGACTTCGCACCGCTGGGCCACAGCGTTCGGGTGCTGCGGGAAGAAGCGAAAGGCACGATTTCCTGGAGGATCGAGTTCCGGGACGGCCGCGTGAAGAATTTCGTTTCCCCGATCCGGACCACGCCGTGGGGATCGATCCCCTCGCCGGCTGAACTCGCGGCGCCCAGCGTGGAAGCAATGAAATCCCAGGAGCTCGCCCACGAACCCGATGCGCTCAACATCGACATGTTGCCGGCGTTGACACCTGACAAACTGAAGCAAGGAGTAGTCTAGTGGGACTGTTCAGTCGGCGAAAAACGATATTCGTGGATTCCGACGTCCTCGTCGTCGGCGGGGGCATGGCGGGCTGCGGCGCCACCTACGAATCCAGGTACTGGGGACGCGACCTGAAGGTCGTCTGCGTCGAAAAGGCAAACATCGAACGCAGCGGCGCCGTCGCTCAAGGTCTTTACGCAATCAACTGCTACATGGGCATGCAGTGGGACGAGAACCAGCCCGAGGACCACGTCCGCTACGCCCGGAATGACCTCATGGGGCTCGTGCGCGAGGACCTGGGTTACGACATTGCCCGGCACGTCGACTCCACGGTGCACAAGTTCGAGGAGTGGGGCCTTCCCATCATGAGGGACCCGGAGACGGGACGGTACCAGCGCGAAGGCAAGTGGCAGATCATGATTCACGGCGAGAGCTACAAGCCCATCGTCGCCGAGGCCGCCCGCAAGGCCGCCACCGAAGTCTATAACCGGATCATGGTGACCCACCTGCTGATGGACGAAGCGAAGCCCAACCGGGTCGCCGGGGCCGTCGGTTTCAACGTCCGCAGCGGCGACTTCTACGTCTTCCGCGCCAAGGCCGTCATCGTTTGTGCCGGTGGCGCGTCGCACATCTACAAGCCCCGCGCCGTGGGCGAAGGCATGGGCCGAACGTGGTATGCCCCCTGGAGCAGCGCCTCGGCCTACGCGTTGCCGATCCTCGTCGGCGCCAGGATGACACAGATGGAGAACCGGATTGTCCTCACCCGGTTCAAGGACGGTTACGGACCGGTCGGCGCCTACTTCCTGCACCTCAAAACGTACACCGAAAATGCATACGGTGAAGAGTACGAGTCCAAATGGTACAACCAGACGAAAGAACTGGTCGGGGACTATATCGACCGTCACCCGGTGCCCACCTGCCTGCGCAATCACGCATTTCTCGAGGAGGTGAAGGCGGGCAGGGGTCCCATCCGCATGGTGACGAAAGAAGCCTTCCAGGACCCGCACAAGGAGACCGTGGGCTGGGAGAACTTCCTCGGCATGACCATCGGGCAGGCGGTCGTGTGGGCGTCGCAGAACATCGACCCCAAACACGTCAATCCCGAGCTGACCACCTCCGAGCCCTACGTCATGGGCTCCCACGCCACGTGCTCGGGCGCCTGGGCGAGCGGACCGTCGGACTATGCGCCCTCCGAGTACCAGTGGGGATACAACCGGATGATGACCGTCGAGGGACTGTTCGGCGCCGGCGACACCATCGGCGGCACGGCCCACAAGTTCTCGTCGGGATCTTTCACCGAGGGCCGGATCGCCGCGAAGGCGGCGGTCAATTACGTGAACGACTTGCGCAACGGGCAGCCCCGGGTCAGTGAGCGGCAGTATGAGGATCTCAAGAAGCTGGTTTTTCAGCCGCTGGAGAACTACACGGTTGGCCGCAACGAGATCGTCGCGGGAACCGTTTCGCCAAGCTATCTCCTGCCGATCAACGGGCTCCAGCGTCTCGAGAAGCTCATGGACGAATACGTCGGCGGTATAAGCTCGCACTACATGACCAATGAACCCTTGCTCACTCGCGCTCTGGAACTGCTGGCCATGCTGAAGGAAGACCTCGACTATCTCGGGGCCGAAGACCTGCACCAGCTTCAGCGGGCCTGGGAGCTTCACCACCGCGTCCTGGCTTCAGAGTCCGTGACCCGCCACACGCTGTTCCGGACGGAAACGCGGTGGCCGGGCTACTACTATCGGGGCGACCATATGAAGCTGGATGACACCAACTGGCATTGTTTCACCTTGTCCCGCTATGACAGGGAGACCGGGGAGTGGGAAATGGAGAAGGCCCCCGTCTACCACATCGTCGATTAAACCAGGCCGATCAATCGCCGTTGCGCCGGCATGCGCCGTCGTTCGAGCGTGGCCGAACCGCGCTTCCTCAAGCCCTTTGCCCTGTCAAAGACCGTCCCGCCTGT
>DASWIN010000282.1:0-7133 GCA_036397655.1 Nitrospiraceae bacterium
GCCCGGACGATGGAGGAGGGGTCCTGCGCGTCGATGCAGAGACCGTCCCCGGCCGCACGCAAGACCGATGCGATCTGCGGAAGCTCAGGATACAGAATGGGCAATTCGGCCGCGATGCTTTGAAACAATCCGTTCGGCAAACACATGCGATAGTTGACGGAGCGGGCGAAGTACAGAATCACGGCCGCGTCGGCGTCCCGCACGGTCAGGACGACTTCCGTCGGCGGCAGGAACCCGACCAGATGCACGCGGGACGAGAGCCCTTTCGCCCGAAGCCTGCCGGCATAACCGTGGTACCCATCCCCCACGAGCGCCAGATGCACGTGCCCAGGCAGGCGCTGCACGGCTTCGATCGCGGCGTCGGCAGCAAGCCCCTTCTTGAAGTTCCCGATCGCCACCAGCAGGAAGTCCTGAGCCTGCAATCCCAGGCGGTCCCGCAGGCCGCAGCGAACGGGGCGGTCGAGCCGGGCATCGTGGCAATTCCGAACGACGACCGGCTCGACGCCGAAGCGCCGGCGCATGAGTTCGCCGACTCCCTCGCTGACCGTCAGGACCGCGGCTGCCCGCCTGATGCAGACACGTTCCAGCCACAACTGAAATGGCGCGATAAAGCGTGCGTCGAATCGCGTGCGCTCCGAGTCCTCCACTATTTGAGAGTAAAAGTCGTGGGCATCGTAGACGATCGGCGCTCCCGCCATGCGCGCCGCCAGCCACACGGCGGGGAAGGAGCTGAACTCGTGCAGGCAATAGAGCGACGCGCGCGGCACCTGTACGAACACCTGCCAGACGTATCGCCGGAAATACCGGGCGAGCCAGTAGAGAAAAAGCGGCGCCTGCATCACGGCGGGCAGCCGGTCGAACCGGAACCAGGAACGGAGACGACCCGGGCGCGTCTCCGCGTTCCCTTCTGTCGTCGATTGTTCGGACGGAAATTCGGGAGGCCGCGCCGGATCGAGATCCCACCGCCGGCGGTCCGCGACGACGATGGAACGGTAGCCCAGGCGCGCCAGCGTCATGGCCTGCTTGAGCGTCCGGCTGTCCCGCCCGAGGGGAAGCGGCGTCACGGACACGATGGTGACCGCCCGTTCAGTAGCCAACCGACACCTCGATCTCCTCCGTGGGATACGTGATCAGGACGTCCCGATGCGGCCCCTCGAACACGAACAGGCTGCCGGCGGCGGATGCGCGCGCCATGTCCCGTTGTGGCATTTTGCTTAAGTCACCCCCGCTGGAGCGGCCACGCGGCGGCACACTTTCCACAGCATGCGGACCGGCCAGGGTTTCACCGGTTTCTTGATCTCGACCACGATCTGCATTTGGATCACGCGCCAGTGGAGCCAATCCCTCATCCTGAAATAGAAACAGAGCAACCAGGAGCGGAGATCCATTTCCGGCAAGGCGGCGGCATCCAAGATGTCCGTCTCGCATTCACGCACAAGAGCCCGATAAGTCCACTGCCCGCTTTCAACCACGTCGGCATAGGCGTTGCGCACCAACCGGGACACGAGCTCGGGGTCAGCCAGAGCATCCAGCGCCTTTTCGACGTCGGCATAGTCTCGGCGGACCGGGATATAGTGTTCCCAGGGACGCAGAATCCCGTTGTATGTTCCCTCGATGAGAATTTGACACGTTTCCGTGAGACAGGCTTCCAAATGGCGAGGGGACAGGCAGGCCAGACCGAACTCGCCGTCCCGGTCAGGGAAACAGGCGTCTCGGGTCTCCTGAAAACTCGCCGCCGGATGATCATTCACATAGGCCTCGACCGCTTTCTTAATGGACCCATCCCGATCCAGAACGCTGGCACCGCCCTCCACCCCGATTGTTGCGCGACAGCCAAGAAGAAACTTGAGCCAGTCGTCGCCGAGCAATGTATCCTGGGCATGCAAGGAAATGTCCACGTTCAATCCCCGCCGCCTGGCTGCTTCTCCGATGACGTCGGCAACCTGGACTTTCCGCTGGCCGTGCTCGCCAAGCCAGTAGGCGACTCTCTTCGCGCGATACCCGATATCCACACGACGGGCCTTCTCATCTTTTTTGAGCGCGTCGACACGCCGCATCGTCGCATCGTCGATATACCCGGTCAGCACTGTCTTGACGACGACACGCGAGAAATCCAGGTGCCGGCCATAGATCCTCTTCCAGTCCGGTTCCTCGGCGCAGGTGAGCAGATGCGTCACCTGCTGCTTGGCCAGGAACTCCGCCAGCATGTCGGTACGGATAAACTCGTCCTGGGGGATCGCGATCTTGGGCACACGCAGCGGTGCCAGCGCCTCGCACAGACCGGTTTTCTGCTCAAAAATCTCCGGCGTCCACCTGGCCCCAAGGAAGAATGTGTGATAGATCACCCCGGCGATCCGTACATGCCGCAACAGGTTCCAGGGTATTCCAAATGCGACATTGATATAGATGAATCGGTATTTCGAATGGCGACGCCAGCAATAGAGGTGGGTCTTGCCCGAATCCCGGAGAGGATAGACCCACCCGATGTAATAGAAGACGAGGATGACATGCGGCTTTTTCACGGCTCGACCCTGCGTGGATTATGAATGTGCCGGGGATTGCCGGAGGATCGCGCAGAGCGCTTCGGCAAGTTCCGTCGGCCGGGACCTGGCGAGCAGGCTCAGCGCCGGGAAGCGATACACTCCCTGCTCTCCCAAAGACAGGCAGCCCACGACCATCCCCTGCACTGTAAATGGCACGGTTTTCCCGCATGCCGAGTGATCCCATTCGATCGACCTGAGCGCTCCACTGTTCAGCATCGCCCCAAGCGTCGGTGGAGCCATCTCGTGGGGCTCTTTTCCTCCCGACGCTTTTCTTCGCTCATTGCTGTTTCGCGTGCTTACAAACCTGAGCATCCCTTTTTCAGGAACCCACAAAGCCTGGAGCTGGAAAGGACTCTTTTCAGAGCTGGTCGATTGATCAATGGTACTCCGACGGGCACATTCGATCACACTTAATCTGAGCAGATCGGGAACAATCTCGGCAAGGGCATTGATCGCCCCTCCCGGATGGACCAGGAGATAGCGGACGAGCAGGCGCCGGAGGGGAGGCGTCGCCAGGATATGCCCAAGTCCCACGATCCCGTTCCCAATCAGCTTCCGCAGGCTGATCGACGCCAGGAACAGGCAGCCGCTTGCCAGCTCGGCTCGCGTCCTGGCGGCCAGCCGTGCAAGCAGGAGTCCTGCTTCCTTCACGTGCCAGAGCGGCCGGGCCGCCCACTCGCCTACAACAGGACGCCTGGGCGCATGTCCGATCAATCGATGGATCTCGGCGGCCAGTTGCCGGTAGCTGTAGGCACCACTGACATAAAGGTCCTGGTAGGCCCGCTCGACGATCCCCTCCATACGATTCGTATCCCGTACCACAGCCAGGGCCTCTTCCAGGTTGGACAGATCCCGTTTGATCGGGACGTAGTGTTCATGCGGCCGCAGCACGCCGCTGTAGTTCCCTTCGACCAGGATCTGGCAGGTTTTCGTCACGACGGCTTCCAGATGACGCGGGCTGAGGGCGTAAAACTGGTATTCATCCCAGCCCGCCGGCATTCGGGTCGCGATGTCATCGAACGACAACGATGGATTGTTCTCCAGCTCCCGCTCGATGAGGCTGCGGATTTCTCCGCGACGGTCGAGCACATCCGACCCGCTCTCGCATCCGATGACGGCTCGTCCGCTTGCGAGAAATCCCATCCACCGGTCTCCAAGAATCGTGTCCTGCCGGCGGGTCGAGATGTCGCAGCGCAGCCCCTGGCGCATGGCCTCCCGCTGCACCAAGTCGCCGATCCGATGCTTGAGCTGTCCCTGCCGGCCGAACCAGTACGGCAGGTGAGAGGCCCGATAGACGAGATCGAACTCCCGCTTCTCCAGCGGCGGCAGTGCCGCGGCCCATCGTGCCGCAGAGACATCGTCGACATACCCCGTCAGGCATCTCCTGAAGGTCGCGGTTCGGGACATGATCGGATACAACGTGGCCCGCGAGCGCTCATCGAATGCCGTGAAGATGATGTCGGCCCCCATTTCATACAGCCACTCGTCCAGTATTTCACTGTGGTCATACTCGTCCTGCGGCATCGCGATCTTGAGACAGGGAACGTTCGTGATCCACCGGGTCTTCCATTTCCATAGTTCGAACTCCGGGCTCCATCGCATCCCCAGGAATGTCGTGTGGAAAATGATGGCATGAAGCCCCAAGAGACTCATCCAGCTTGGAGCGCACTCGGTCGCATTGCAGTACAGCACGTCGTACTCGCCGTCGCGGGCATCCAGGACCCGGAGATGCTGCTCGATCGCCAGCCTCAGGGACTCGGACCTCGCGGCACAATACAGGACCAGCACGCGGCGTCGGGAAGAGAACGGCATGTCAGTTCCTCGTCCGCGCCAATTCCACGATTGCCTCACGGTATGGCACCGACAGGTGCCTCCAGTTGAACTGATCCTTCGCGGCTGCATAGGCGTTCTCTTTCATGACTTGCAGCCGTTTCTGGTCGTCGACGAGTTGGGTGATCGTCCTTGTCATCGTCGAGGGGTCGTGCGCGTCATAGGTCATCCCGCTCTTGAATTTGCGGAGCATGGCCGACACATATTCCAGGTCGTTGCTGAGGACGGCCAGCCCCGCGTGCATGTACTGGGACAACTTGTTCGGGCAGGCGTAGAGATGATTGAGATTGGGGCCCGGATAGGGAATGATGCCGACATCGGCAAACGCGGCGGCCTGCACCAGCTCGTGCTCGCGAACCGGGGGCAGGATGATCACACGGCCTGCCTCCACGAGATCGGCAAACTCCCGTTTCATCCTGTCCAGAAATTCGTTCCCCACGCCGCGGACATACAGAACGGCGCGCTCATCCCTCAGGAGGCGCCAGGCCTGGAACACGGTTTCGATGCCCCGTCCCCTCGACAGGCCTCCTTGAAGCAGGAACCGGATCGGAGAGGTCAGCGCTCGCCTGCACGAGGGAATGACGTCATCATCAAACGGTTCCGCGTTGGGCGTCACGACAACCCGGGGGAGGCCGTAGACGCGCTCCAAGTGCTTCGCGATTTGCGGAGTCACGGTGACCACCCGGTCCGCCCGCCGGATAAAGGGCCGCTCCACCCATCGAACCACGGTCTTTTGCCACCCTTCCGCGAAGAGATCATCTTCGGACCAGAGCTCATGGCTGTCGTACAGCACGGCATATCCGAAACGGCGTTTCAGCAGCACCGCCGGAATCAAGGCAAAGATATCGTGGCAGATGCAGACGCGTGGAGGGATCGAAACGGCGCGGCCGCGTCGGTACAGGGCGCAGATGATCGTCGCGTACGATGTCCACGCCCAAAGGAATTGCAAGAGCGAGCCCGCCGACACACGCGTCTGTGTGTCGGCCGCACCGCTGTCGGCACGCACGGTCCGCGAGCAACAGCCTCGAAGCCATCCGGCGAAATGGTTGAGTTTTTGAAACAGCGCGCCGATGAACTTCGGCGTGACGCAGGAGTAATCGGATATGGAAAACCGTTCGATGAAGACGTTCCTGCTGTATTCCCGGGTCATTCGTTTTGTTCCCCAGACCGCCGCCAGCACATCGGTGCGCATGAGTCCGCCGCACATCGCGATCACCCACATGACCCTGGGGTCGACCGTGGGGTCATGTGGAACCAGCATCAGGATTCTGGACAACGCGGGCATCTCACGGGGCAATTTCGGTTCGCCCTCCCCGGATGCCGCCAGCGGTTCAGACTTTTCCAAGGTTCTCATCGTGATCATGGGCCGACGTGGCCGCCAAGGAGCAGCGCGGCGGCCGCCGCCAGCACGGCAAGAATACCAAGCGCGGCCGCGCCGTAGACGAACAGGGCCTTGGCCATCCTCCGTTCCCGCAGCAGGCCATTCACTTCCGCCTGCAGGCGGGCGGCTTCTGCCAGGGCGTCCTTCTGCCTGGCTTCCAAGAGTCCGGTTTTGAAACGCTCAGAGATGACTTGCCGTTGCAATTCCATCGCCTCGCGGCTCCGGATCATGCCCTGATCGGACTCTGCTCCGTCCCCTCGTCGGAAGCGCGGGCGTTGATCCCCGACGGCCTTCTCAATCGCGCGGGCAAAATGCCGGTAGGTATGCTGCCCCCGTACATAGACTTCCTCATAGGCCCGCTCCGTCATCTCCTCCACCATCGCCTTGTTCCCGAGCAGGTCGAGGACCTCGTCCAGGTTTGAAAAGTCGTGCTTCAACGGAATGTAGTGCCGATAGGGATGAAGAATGCCTTTGTAGTGTCCCTCGAGCAGAATCTGGCATGTTCGTGTGATGACGGCCTCGAAGTGGCGCGCCGTCACGGTGAGAAACCGGTACCCGTCCCACCCCTCGGGCATCTGCGCGGCCACACGTTCGTATGTGCAGGCGGGATCCTTCTTCAGCTTCGACTCAATCGCCGCCCTCACCTCGCCCCGCCAGTCGATGACGTTCGATCCGCCCTCGCAACCGACCGTGGCACGGCTGGAAGCCAGGAAGGTCAGCCAGCGATCGCCCAGAATCGTGTCTTCGGGCCGGGTCGAAATGTCGCAGCGCAGGCCTCGCGCGGTAGCCCGCCCTCCGACCACCTCGGCGATCCGATGCTTTTGCTGGCCCGCGCTGCCGAACCAGAACGGCAGATGCATGGCGCGATAGACGATATCGAGCGGGCGGCTCGAGTCCGGGGCCGAGCGGTGAACATATTGTTCCGCGGCGTCCGCATCAATGTACCCCGGCAGGCAGGGATAAAAGGCCGCCCGGTCGCGCATATACGGATAAAGCGGACCCTGCCCCGTGGGTTGATGGACGCTGAAGATCGCCGTGACGCGGAGGTCGCAGAGCCACTCGTCCAGGATTCCTGCATGGTCGCCTTCATCCTGCGGAATCGCGATCTTTGGGCAGTCCAGTCCGCTGATCCAATCGAACTTGTGTTTCCACTCGTAGAAACAGGTCGCCCAGCGCGCGCAGAGAAAGGTGTTGTGAAGAATCACCGCGTCGTAGCCGTCGCGGTTGGATCTCACCGGCTCGGGTGGTTCGTCGCCCGTGACCGGCAAACGCGGGGCGATGTCCCACGCATCCAGGTAGGTCACCTCGTGCTTGGTCTCGCTCTGGTCAAGCGCGTGCAGATGGTGCCATACGGAATGGCTCAGCCTGCCGGGGCCGCC
>DASWIN010000283.1:0-3677 GCA_036397655.1 Nitrospiraceae bacterium
GTGATTCCGCCGTGCCGTCAACCGGTCCGATTGATTGCAGTCGGCGCCATGCGGTAGGCTAAGCCCCTGACGAACAGTCTGAAAGTCCGTCAAGTCGCAAAGTCATCAAGTCTGGAATTCGCTCTCGACTTTAAGACTTTCGACTTCATGACGTGCGACCGAAAGGAGCAATCTCGAATGGCCGGATTTCCGATCAAGTATTCGACGCGCATCAAGACCCTGCCGCCCTATCTGTTTGCGGCAATCGACGAGATGAAACAGAAGGCGATCGCGCGCGGGACGGACATCATTAATCTTGGCATCGGTGACCCGGACCTGCCGACGCCCACGCCCATTGTTGATGCGCTGAGCCGCGCGGCTGCCGATCCGAAACACCATCAGTATCCGTCGTACGAAGGCATGCTCTCGTTCCGGAAGGCCGTGGCCGACTGGTATAGGCGGCGGTTCAATGTCACGCTCGATCCGGTTTCCGAGGTCCTCACGCTGATCGGGTCGAAGGAAGGCATCGGGCACGTCCCGCTCGCCTTCGTGGATCGCGGCGATGTCGTCCTGGTGCCGAGCCCCGGCTATCCGGTCTATCCAGTGGCGACCAATTTCGCAGGCGGCAAGGTACACCTCATGCCGCTCACGAAAAAGACTGGGTTTCTCCCTGACTTGAAAGCCATCCCGGCAAGCGTCGCCAAAAAAGTGAAGCTGATGTTCCTCAACTCGCCGAACAATCCGACGTCGGTTGTGATGAGCAAGGACTATTTCAGGGAGGCCGTCGCCTTCGCGCAAAAGCACAAGATCATCATCTGCCACGACGCGGCCTATTCGGAGATTTATTACGACGGCCGGCGCCCGGCGAGCTTTCTGGAGGTTGAGGGAGCCAAAGACGTCGGCATCGAGTTCCACTCGCTGTCGAAGACCTACAACATGACCGGCTGGCGGATCGGCTTCGCAGTCGGCAACAGGCAGGTGTTGAACGGCCTGCTCAAGATCAAGAGCAACCTGGACTCGGGCTGCTTCCAGGCGGTCCAGGAAGCCGGCATCGCGGCTTTGAACCTGGACGACTCAGTCACGGACGGGCTCCGAAAGATCTACCAGGAGCGGCGCGATGTGCTGGTGCCAGGTCTGAAACAACTCGGCCTTGAGGTGGACACGCCCCCCGCCGCCTTTTATGTCTGGGTGAAGGTGCCCAAGGGCTATAAGTCGGCCTCCTTTACCGCGCACCTGCTGGACAGGGCCGGGATCGTCACGACGCCGGGGAACGGCTTCGGGGCGCCGGGCGAAGGCTATGTCCGCATGACGGTGTGTACGACGAAGGAACGGCTGGCAGAGGCTGTTGAGAGAATGAAGAAAACTGGCTGGTAACGGTATGCGCAGCGCTGGGTCGGCCTTGTGCTCCCGGAGCGCGCACGATCAGAATGTGCTCGCTCGACGGCCGCAGTTAGGCCAACCCAGCGCCGCGCTGCTCAACACGACGTCCTGCTAGTTGGGGAGAGGGTGGGCGGGGACAGACCGCTGGTAGGCCTGTCCCCGCTCGGAAAGCTTCCTGCTCTGCTAGCCCGCGAGTTTGGCCACGCGAAGCCGTTTGCGATGCTGCTCGGCGTGCCACAGGTCGTACTGGGTCTGCTGATTGAGCCAGCTCTCCGCCGACGTATCGAACGCGATGGACAGACGGACGGCCATCTCAGGACTGATGCCCGCTCGGCCGTTGAGAATGGCGGACAAGGTCTTGCGGCTGACTCTCAACGCCTGAGCCGCCTGGGTGACGCTGACACCGAGCGGGTCCAGGCACAGGGTCTTGATGATCGCTCCGGGATGAGGCGGATTGTGCATGCGCATGGTCGCGCTCCCTCTAGTGGTAGTCCTCGTAATCAACGGCATCCGCGTCCTTTCCAACAAACCGAAATGTGATCCGCCAGTTCCCGCTGACCGAGACGGCCCACGTCCCCTTCCGGTCGCCTTTGAGTGGATGCAGGTCCAATCCAGGCAACGCCATGTCTCGCGGGGCGGTAGCCGCGCTCAGACGACCCAGGATGAGCCGCAGCCGTTCGACATGCTTCGCTTGGACACCGGACTTATTACCCGTCTCGAAAAAACGGCTAAGGCCTTTGTGTTTGAACCCCCGGATCACCAGAACAACTGTAACCCATTAGGTTACAGAGTACAAGCACCAACTGGGAGGCGCGAGCGTGGCGTACGGTCCAGCCCATTCCTTCGAACCGGGAATCTTGTCGTGTCGCGTGACCATTTATCGTCAATCCACTTGAAGTAGACACCATCAGTCGCAGTAGTCTAGGCTTGGGTGCGGGAGAGATCAAGGCAGCTCTTGCGTTTAACGATTAACGGTTAACGTTTAACGGGTCGAGCGCATGCGCGAAACGGTGTTCATCGGGTTTGGCTCCAATCTCGGCGACCGGGTGGATTTTTGCGACCGGGCGGTCACCCTGTTGAGCCTGCTGCCCCACTCGCAGCTGATCGCAGTGTCGTCGCTGTACGAAACAGAGCCGGTGGCCGATGCCGGCGCCCCCGGCGAAGACTGGTTTCTGAACGGGGTCATGCAAGTCGAGACCGACATCACGCCGCAGAGCCTGTTGACGGTCTGTCGTGAAATTGAACGGTCGCTGGGCCGCGATCCAGAGCATCGCTCCGGTCCGCGCACGATCGATCTCGACATATTGCTCTACGGCGACCGCATGTTTCAGGAACAGGAGTTAACCGTTCCACATCCCCGCCTGCACCTGAGGCGGTTCGTGTTGGAGCCGCTGGTAGAATTGGAACCGACGTTGATTCATCCCGCGCTCAAGCAGACCGTGTCGCAACTTCTCGCGCAGCTCACGGACCGGCATCAGGTCCGCCGTATAAATCCTCAACCGGGCACGCGATACGGGTCCCGTCCCACCTGCAGCGGCAACACTGCCCCGTTGTCTTGATGCAAACCATTCGAACCGCCAAGGCCATGGCTGACTGGTCGGCCGCGCACCGCCGCGAAGGCGTCACGATTTGCCTGGTGCCGACGATGGGCGCGCTGCATGCGGGCCATCGCGCGCTGATTCGCGCGGCGCGCCTCTCCTGCGATGCGGTCGTCGTGAGCCTCTTCGTCAACCCCGCGCAGTTCGGGCCGAAGGAGGACTTCGCGCGCTATCCGCGCAAGCTCAAGGCCGACGCGGCCCTCTGCAGGAAGGAAGGCGTGGATGTCCTGTTTGCCCCGCCGGTTGGCGAAATCTATCCGCACGGGTTTCAGACGACGGTGGCGGTGCCGGCGCTGGCTCGCCGCTGGGAAGGGGAACGGCGCCCGGGCCATTTTGACGGCGTGGCGACCGTGGTGACGAAACTCCTGGCGCTCGTGCGTCCGGCCGTCGCCGTCTTCGGCCAGAAGGATTTTCAGCAGGCGGCGCTGATCAGCCGGCTGGTTGAAGACTTGAATCTCGGGGCGCGTGTGAGTGTCTATCCAACCGTGAGGGAAGCCGACGGGCTGGCGCTGAGTTCGCGCAACGTGTATCTGACGCCGGCGCAGCGCCGGGCGGCGCCCGTGCTGCTCCGGGCCTTGCAGGCGGGCCGCGGGACCATTCGAGTCGGGAGTCGATCCGGAGCCGCAATTCGGCAGGCCATGCGTAAGATCGTCGGGAAGGAATCTCTGGCGAAGATCGAATATCTCGCGGTCTGCGATCCGAATACCCTTGCGCCGCTGG
>DASWIN010000284.1:0-3528 GCA_036397655.1 Nitrospiraceae bacterium
ACGACCTCCTTGGAAACTACCAGGTACCGCCGGCTACCTCAAGTGCCGGGTGTGGGCGAAACTCCGGCGCGACACGCTGTTCATCGAGAGCGGGGGCAAGGTGATCATCAAGCATAAACTGGCCCGCTAGTCGTGCGACGGCTTAGATGTCCAAAGAGTGCGACACTTTAGATGTCTGACAACGACCTTCATTTTCCTTGACTTGATCGTGCCGATCCTGTATATGGAATGCAACTTGCAAAGTCACCTTATCGAGAATTGGGCGTCATTGGGATCGTCCCTGTTTTCGCCGCGATGGGTAACGGGTGATTCGTATAATCGCTGCGCGTTGACGTGCAGGCGATGGGGAGGAGCAAGCGATGCGAAACGTGATGGTGGCGGTGGTGGCACTCATGGTGATGGTGGGCGTCCTGGTCGGCCCGCCTCCCAGCGAGGCGTTAGACGCCTGCAACCTCAATGGGAACTATAACTTTAGCGGAGTGGCGGAGGGGTCCTTTGTGCAGGTTCTGGGGAACGTATCCTTCGCCCCGGACCCAGGCTGCGCCTTCGGAACACTTAGTGGCGGCAATATCTTCATCGGTGCAGAAAGTTTTCCGATGTCCGGCACGTACAACGTGAATAGTGGGGTGTACGATCTTCACGCCACCAGCGCCGTAGAGCTGACGTGCCTCCCTTCCTTGTTAGGCAGTGACGGGATCTTTAACTCACTTCACTGTTTTCTGAGCTTAATTACCCCTCAACCCATAGGGGTGGACCTTCAACAGCTTGAGCTGACGGCAACGAAGACCGAAATAGGCACGGTAGGCCCCGTCGGCCCGCTTGGCCCAATTGGCCCGCTTGGCCCAATTGGCCCCGTCGGCCCGCTGGGCCCAGCGGGTCCCAGCGGCCCCTCCGGCCCATCGGGTCCCTCCGGTCCGTCTGGTCCATCCGGCCCCAGCGGCCCGAGCGGCCCGACCACGGCAGGGGTCACGGTGCTGACCGGTGGGTCGGCGGGCTGTGGCTTGACTGGTATTGGAAGTACAGACTTGATGGGACCCGGAACTCTCATCACCACGTGCGGCGACAATCTAGATGGTAACGAGGTTTCAGTCCAGGTTCCGCTGCCAGCAGGCACGGTGCGAAACCTGCGGGTGCGCATGAGCGTTGCGCTGGCCGCGGGTGCGTACACCTTCACTGTAAGAAATAATGGTGTCTCCCAGACTGTTTTTTGCACCATAAACTCCGTGAGTGCCCCGCCCCTCAATCAGCAGTGTTCAGACACCGTCAACGCGGACATCTTTGCCGCTTTCAACAGGTTGACGATTGAAGTCACCTCAAACGCGACGGCCTCGGCGGGCGTCGAAGTGGGGTGGTCTGTCACGCACGGACCGTAAGCGAGCGTCGATTGCCAAAAAGGCCCCCCGGCGTGATCCGCCGGGGGGCCTTTCCTTTTCGCCCTGCCGTTGATTCGAAAGTTCCCCCGCTGTCGGGGTCATTGCGAGTACCCGAAGGGTGCGCGGCAATCCGAAACGGAGTGTCGTTGCGAGACGGACCCGAAGTGTCATTGCTTCTCCCTGTCATTCTGAGCAACGCGAAGAATCTCGGAGACCCTTCGCGCGGCTCAGGGTGACACCGAGCGTGACGGGAGACTTTCTAAGCAATGACCGGCGAATGAGGAGTTTCATGCCCACGGGGGCGCGTTCTGGCTGAAGACCGGGCCGAAGCCGATCGCTCGCGCCCCTTCCCTTCGCATCCCTCCACCGTCCCCCCTCGACACGGTCACGCCCCTCTGTTGACATTCACGTACTTGAATGCTAGAGTGCGCTTGGAGGTGATGCTGCTATGCGGACAACGATCGAATTGACGGACGACCATCGGGCAAAGCTCCTGGTGCTGGCCGCGAGGCGACGGCTCCGGGGGTTCTCGGTCCTCATTCGAGAAGCGCTGGAGCGCTACCTGGAGGAGCCGTCCAACGGGGGTCGGACTCAGGCGGGAGCGAAAGCGGCTCGGTCCGCCAGGAAGATCCGGGCTCGAATGACCGAGGCTGAAGCCGAGCAGATGCAGCGGCGCATCAACGAGCTCTGGAGGCGATGGCGGTAAGGTTCGTCCTGGACACCGACGTCTTGATCGACCTGATCGCGGGTCGCGAGCCGGCGGGGACGGTCATCCCGGCGCTGCTGGAATTGGAGGTTGCCGGCACCACTGCGATCACCGTCTACGAGCTACATTCGGGCGCGACGCAGTCACGTCATCGACGAGCCCTCGACGCGTTCCTGTCCACCCTCACGGTGTTTCCCCTGGATGCCCAGTCGGCGCGCCACGCCGGAGCCGTTGATCTGTCTCTGCGCCAGAAAGGCCGTGCGATCAATCCGGGCGATAATCTCATCGCCGGGATTTGCCTCGCCCATAACCTCGCATTGGTCACCCGAAATCTTCGCCACTTCCGACGAGTGCCCGAGCTGAAGGTTCTCGCCCTGGAAGACATCGCCGTATGATACCGTGAGTAAGGCTGCAATAAACTGGAGCCAGTTCCTGCTGGCTGCGATCCTCGTGGCGCTGGTCGGCGGCGCCTATTGGCTCAAGACCAGGCCGAAGCCGGCCGGCGGCGGCCCCCCAGGTCAGGAATCGACCGAGACGCTCCTCGCCCGCGGCATCCGCGAGCACACCGCGGGGTCATACGACGCCGCGATGGCGATCTACAACACGGTCCTCCAGCGCGATCCCGCCCATCCCCAGGCCCATTACAACATCGCCCAGATCTACAACGCCCGGGGGCAGTTCGCCCAGGCCCAATGGGAGTACGAGGCGGCGCTGAAAGGCGACCCGCGCCTCCTGGACGCCCGCCTCAACCTGGGGGTCGTCCTATACCGGCAGGGGCAGTTCCCCGCGGCGGGCGAGGCGTTCCGGCAGGTCCTTGAGGCCTCCCCCCGGCATCCGCAGGGCCTCTTCAACCTTGGGCTCACCCTTCTCGAACAGGGCCAGGCGGACCAGGCGATCCGGTGGCTGACGGCGGCCTTGCGCGAGGACACGAAGCGGGCCGTCACCCACTACTACCTTGGGCTGGCGCTGGAGCGGCAGCGAAAGCTGACGGAGGCGAAGGCGGCGCTCCAGCAGGCGCTCACACTCAATCCGAGACACGCCGACGCCTACATCGTGCTCGCAAGGGTGTACCTGGCGCAGGGGGAGCGACGCCTCGCGATGGAAGCTCTGACGAAGGCAGCCAAGCTCAAGCCGTAGCAGCGGGGCGGTCAGCGCCTTGAAGAGAGGAGTGCGTCCAGTCGTGTGAAGCGTCGTCTGAACCAGATCGTGGCTAACACGGCGCAGGCGCCGAGGAGAAGCAGGACAGTCTTGTAGGTGGGGGATCGGTACTCCGCCGTGATCTGATGGGGGCCAGCCGGCACGCTCAGGCCGATGTAGCTAGGCGATACCATGAAGGGCCGCGTCTGTCGGCCATCAACAACGACCCGCCAGTTCGGATGGAACGTCATCTTCAAGACCAGGGTCGATGCCTCCTGGCACTCGACCTGTAGATCCAATCGGCCCGGCGCC
>DASWIN010000285.1:0-7275 GCA_036397655.1 Nitrospiraceae bacterium
GGGCCGTGACCCGCACTCCCGCGATTTTCATCCGGGGCCGGTCCGGCACATTGACATTCAGAAGCGTTTCGGCGGGCAACCCGTATTTGAGCACCGCGCGCGCGACACGCGCCGCATAAATGGCCGCCACGTCGTGGCGAAACGTCCGGTCGACCTCCTGGGACACGGCGATGGACGGGATGCCCATGATCGTGCCTTCCAGGGCCGCGGACACGGTGCCGGAATAGGTCACGTCATCGCCCAGATTGACTCCCCGATTAATGCCGGACACGACCAGCGCCGGCGATCCACGCAGCAGTTTTTTCAAGGCCAGATTGACGCAATCGGTCGGCGTTCCACTGACGGCAAAGACACGTGGCTCGACGCGCGTGACGCGCAGGGGCTTGTGGAGGGTCATGGCGTGAGCGGCGGCCGTACGCTCGCGGTCCGGCGCCACCACCCAGACCTGCCCCAGCGGTCGCATGGCCCGGGCCAGTGCACGCAGACCCGGGGACGCGATTCCATCATCGTTCGTGACGAGAATTTTGATCATGGCAACAAAAAAGCTGCCACTCGGGGCAGCTTTTCAAACGGAAGTGATGAGTTTCCAGTCATGAGTGATCAGTGTCGATAACTCATCCCTCGTCACTCATAACTCATCACTGTTATTGCGGCTTGCCAGCCGAAGCGGCAGTGGAATTTTGCCCGCCTCCGCCAAGGCTATGGCGGGCAGCCTTCGCTGCCGCGAAGGCTGGTCGGGGCGGCGGGATTTGAACCCACGACCACTCGCACCCCAAGCGAGTGCGCTACCAGGCTGCGCTACGCCCCGACTCGGCGACCCGTTACGATTCGTACGATTCGAGCAGCTTCAGGATGGCGCGAAGATCCCCCCGGATGCGCTTGGCCATTTCCCTCGGGCTGGCCTTCCGTTTCCCATGGCGGCCCCGGCGCGCCCAGAATCGTTGGAGCCCGGCAATCGTGTGCCCCTCTTCGTACAACATGCGCTTGATTTCCAGTACTGTTTCGACGTCCCGCTGAAGATAGAGTCGCTGATGCCCGCGGCTTTTCTGCGGCTTGAGAAAGGTGAACTGGGTCTCCCAGAACCGCAGAACATACGGCGGCAGTTTTGTGATTTCACTGACCTCTCCGATCTTATAGAAGATTTTGCTGCCCAGTTTGGGCTCCGCCGCCATGGGTCAACCCTCTCGTTCGGCGAGCCGTTCCTGCGCCTAGGAGTTGACGTACTTTTTAAAGACCTGACTGGGCCTGAACGTGACGACACGGCGGGGGGTGATGCCGATTTCCTGACCCGTTCGTGGATTGCGACCTTTGCGGGGTCCCTTGCTGCGCACCACGAAATTCCCAAACCCGGCGATTTTGATGGATTCTCCCTTCTGGAGGACGCTTTTCATCAAATTCAAAACAAATTCCACGATGTCGGCGGCTTCCTTTTTGGAAACCCCAACCTTCTCATATATTTCGTTCGCGATGTCGGCCTTTCTCATGCCGTCCCTCCAGGCTCGTGCGCCGAGCAGCAGCTTTCCTCCGGCCTTTTACTGAGGAGAGCCCTAGTCAAATTTCATGATAAATTACGTGAGGTTAGAGACCGTGTCAAGGAAATTTCTGACCTTGGAGAAATTGTGATGTCTACCGGTCTCTCGGCAGGAGCTTGTATTCGATGCTGTCGGCCAGAGCTTGCCAGCTGGCTTCCATGATGTTTTCAGACACGCCGACCGTTCCCCATTTCTCTTTATGGTCGCCCGATTCGATCAGGACACGCACCTTGGACGCCGTCCCGTGGCTGGCCGTCAGCACGCGCACCTTGTAGTCCAGCAACCGCACTTCCTTCAGCTGGGGATAAAATTTCTCCAGCGCTTTTCGCAGGGCATGGTCCAGCGCATTGACCGGCCCGCTGGTCCCTTTGGCCGACGTGTGCTGGACCGCGTCGCCGACTTTGACCGTCACGGTCGCCTCTGACGTCCGTACGGCCGGGGCTTCGCTTTTTTCCACGACGATGCGAAATCCGAGCAGTTGAAACGACGGTTTGTACCGGCCGACCGCCTTGCGCGTCAGCAATTCGAGCGAGGCTTCCGCGCCCTCGAATTGATAGCCCTCATTCTCAAGGCCCTTGAGCGTCGCGAGCAATTCTTGAAGCTTCGGGTTGTCCCTGGAGAGCGTGATCCCGTACGTTTCGATCTTCTCCAGCAACCCGCTCCGGCCGGTGTGGTCGGACACGAGCATGCGCTGCCGGTTGCCGACCTTCGCGGGAATGATGTGCTCGTACGTCGCCGGATTTTTTTGCACCGCATGGATGTGCACGCCGCCCTTGTGGGCAAACGCGGAATCGCCCACGTAAGGCTGGTGCTTGTTCGGCACCAGATTGGCCATCTCCGCGACAAAATGCGAAACTTCCCGCAACTGCTCCAGATGCTTCTCCCCGAGCGTCCGTCGCTTCATTTTCAGTTCGAGGTTCGGCAGGATCGAACAGAGATTGGCGTTCCCGCACCGCTCGCCGATGCCGTTGATCGTTCCCTGCACCTGCACGACACCCGCATCGAGCGCCACCAGTGAATTGGCCACCGCCATATCGGTGTCG
This sequence comes from Nitrospiraceae bacterium, assembly GCA_036397655.1. Lineage (GTDB taxonomy): Bacteria > Nitrospirota > Nitrospiria > Nitrospirales > Nitrospiraceae > 2-02-FULL-62-14. Next base: position 2,576 of record DASWIN010000285.1, read on the forward strand.
TTGTGCGCATGAATACCGAGCGGGACCTTGCACTCCCGTTTCACCGCTCTGCAGATCTCGCTGATCTCCCAGGGCATCGTGCCGCCGTTCGTATCGCAGAGGATCACGCGCTCGGCCCCCGCGCGCACGGCCCGCTGCAGGGTCTGCAGCGCGTAGTCCGGATCGGCCTTGTAGCCGTCGAAGAAATGCTCGGCGTCGTAAAAGATGCGCCGGCCCTTCTCTTTGAGATACGCGATGGAATCCTCGATGATCTCAAGATTCTTGACCAGGGAAATCCCCAGCGCGTCCGTCACGTGCAGATTCCAGCTCTTGCCGAAGAGCGTTATCGTGCCGGTGCCGGCCTCCAGCAAGGCCTGCAGATTGGCATCCTTCTCAACGGGATTGCCGGCCTTGCGCGTGGACCCGAAGGCCACGATGGTGGCCGACTTCATCGGCAGGGTCTTGATCATCCGGAAGAACTCGACGTCCCTCGGGTTGGCCCCCGGCCAGCCGCCTTCGATGTAGTGCACCCCCAGCTCGTCGAGCTTCTGCGTGACACGGACCTTGTCCTCGGCCGAGAAGCTGACGTCCTCGGCCTGGGCCCCATCGCGCAGGGTGGTGTCGTAGATCTCCAGAACGGGCGTGGAGCGCGGAGCGCGGGACACGACCTCCGACAGGTTCGTATGCCCCGATCCCGGAGAAGGGCCGCGTGCCGCGCGCGCCGTGCCTGTGCGCTTCCGTTTCACGTTGTGGACGCCTTTCCGTCAAGACCAAACGCCTTGTGCAGCGCGCGCATGGCCTCCTGTAAATGCTTTTCCTCGACCACGCAGGAAATCTTGATCTCCGACGTGCTGATCATCATGATGTTGATGCCTTCCTTGGACAACACCTGGAACATCTTCGCGGCCACGCCCGAATGGGTCCGCATGCCGACCCCGACCAGCGACACCTTGGCGATGAACTCCGTGACCGCCACCGACTTCGCATCGATATCCTTGGCGATGCGCTGCACCAAGGCCGTCACCTTCGGCAGGTCCGCGCGAGGGATCGTAAAGGACATGTCGGTCAGCGAACCCTGGCCCACGTTCTGGATGATCATATCGACGATGATGTTCGCCTCGGCGATGGGGCCGAAGATCCGCGCGGCAATCCCGGGCCGGTCGGGCACCCCCACGATGGTCACCTTGGCTTGATTGCGATCGCCGGTCACGCCGGACACCGTCACCTGTTCCATATCCGCATCTTCTTTGATCACGAGCGTCCCTTTCCCTTCTCTGAAACTGGATTGCACTTCGAGCGGCACGTTGAACTTGGCGGCAAATTCGACCGAGCGGCTCTGGAGCACCTTTGCGCCCAGGCTCGCCATCTCGAGCATCTCTTCGTAGGCGACCTTGTCCAGCCTCCGGGCCGCCGGCACGACGTTCGGATCGGATGTATAGATGCCGTCCACATCCGTAAAAATGACGCAACGGTCGGCCTTGAGCGCCGCCGCCAGGGCGACCGCCGTCAAATCGGAGCCGCCGCGCCCCAGCGTCGTGACATCCGACTGCTCATTGATGCCCTGAAAGCCGGCGACGATCGGAATGATGCCCTGCTTCAAGGCCTCCCGGATGCGATCCGCCGTCACGCGCGCGATCCGCGCCTGCGTGTGCGAGCTGTCGGTGATGATGCCGACCTGCCGTCCGGTGAACGACCGCGCGTCGACGCCGCGCCCGCGCAGCTCCATGGCCAGCAGCGCGATCGTCACCCGCTCGCCCGTCGAGAGCAACATGTCCATTTCGCGATCGTCCGGATTCTTGGTGACCTCGTGGGCAAGCTTGATCAGCCGGTCCGTTTCGCCGCTCATGGCCGACAGGACGACGACGAGGCTGTGCCCCTCCCCCCTCGCCTTGGCCACCTTGTCGGCGACCTGGTGAATGCGCTCGATCGTGCCGACGGACGTGCCGCCGTATTTGTGCACCAATAACGCCATGCCCGACCATTATTCTTACGCGAAGAGTTTCACCACCAGTTTGGTCGCATCCCGCGCGCCGCCCTTGGCGGCCGCTGCGTCGGCCTCGTTGAATCCGCGCGAACCGGATCTGGATTTCGGAAACGGACCGTTGCCCAGCGCGTAAATCGGCGCCCGCGAGCCGTCGTTGGGGACACGTCCACCATCGCAAACCAGCAGCAGGCGGTGCGGTCCCGCCTTCGCCAACCCGTCGAGCAGCGTCCCGACGATCTGCTTGTCGAATTCCTCCACGATCTTCACAGCGGCTTTCGCATCCCCCTTCGCCATCCCGACCGGCATCTCCGCATGCACGTAGACGAAATCCTTCTTCCCCAGTTCGCGCAACGCCGCCTGCCCGCGGCTCAGGAAATCCGAGCCATCGGCGCCGGCCACATCCGATGGATCGATCGCGTCCAGGCCGGCGAAGATCCCGATGCCGCGTCGCACGTCGTTCGTCGCCACGACGGAACCCGAGACATGGTGCCGCTCCGGGAAGCTCGGCCACCGCGACGCCCGCCCCTGCCCCCACAACCAGAGGCAGTGGATCGGCTTGAGGCCGGCTTCGCGCCGTTGATCGTTCACCGGATGGCCCTGCAGGATGACCAGCGAGGCATCCATCAATTTGCGCAACATCTCCGCCTCGTCCCCCGCCGGCAGGCAGTCGCCGATCGGACGCCCCGCGCCCGCACGCGGATCGAGGCACACCGCCCGGAGCTTGCCGCCGACCCATACCATCAAGTGGCGGGAACCGCTGCCCGGATAAAACTGGATCGTCTCCGAGCCCAGCTGTTCATTGACGGCCTCCAGCAAGTCGCGCGCCTCTTCCCGCTCCAGGTGTTCGGCCTCTCCCTCCACCGTGACGGGCGACGCCAGCTTCTTGATATCGCGATAGGCAGCCTGGCCTGGCGCGCTGCCGCGCAGCGTCACCATGCTGCACCGGTACACCACATCCTGCTCGCCGACCGTCACCCCCAGGCTCGCCGCCTCCAGCGGCCCGGGGCCCGGGTAAAGCTTGCGCGGATCGTATCCCAGCACCGCCATCTGGACCATGCCGCTGGTGACGGAAGGTCCGTCGGCGGGCACCACGGCCAGGCCGACCTCGCCGTGACGCGCCACGGCATCCATATGGGGCGTGGCCGCGGCCTCGAGCAGCGATTTCCCACTCAATTCCTTCCGCGGCCCACCGGCCAGCCCGTCACCATGCAGAACGACATACTTCATTCGCGACGTCGAGAGCTCCCTTAGAGATTCAGCAACCGCGCCACCGCATCGCGGCTGGCCTTGACCGTCACGGGCGGCGTGGACACGCTGATCGCCGTATCCGCATCCTTCAAGCCATGTCCGGTCAGGGTGCACACCACGGTGTTGCCTTCCTTCAACGCGCCCTGCGCGCGCAGCTTGATCACGCCGGCCACCGAGGCCGCCGAGGCCGGCTCGCAGAACACGCCTTCCTCCGCCGCCACCAGGCTGTAGGCCCGGAGGATTTCCTCATCCGTGACCATGTCGATGTTCCCGGAGGATTCCTTGACCGCCTCCTGGGCCGCCTGCCAGCTGGCCGGGTTGCCGATCCGGATGGCCGTGGCCACCGTCTGCGGATCCTCCACCACGTGCCCGAGCACGATCGGCGCCGCACCGGCCGCCTGGAACCCCATCATACGCGGCAACCGCTGCACCTGTCCCGCGGCGCGGTATTCCTTGTATCCACGCCAGTACGCCGTAATATTCCCCGCGTTGCCGACCGGCAGCACGTGCAATGAGGGCGCCGACCCCAGCTGGTCGCACACCTCGAACGCGGCGGTCTTCTGCCCTTCGATCCGGAACGGGTTGAGCGAATTGACCAGCTCGATCTTATGCGTCACCGACAGCTCCTTCACGATCGTGAGGGCCTGGTCGAAATTGCCCTCGATCTGGATCACGGTCGCCCGATGCATCATGGCCTGCGACAGCTTGCCCAGCGCGATCTTGCCGGCCGGGATCAGCACGTACACGGCCAGCCCCGCGCGGGCCCCGTAGGCGGCTGCCGACGCGGAGGTGTTGCCCGTCGAGGCGCAGATCACCGCCTTCGCGCCGGACTCCAGCGCCTTCGACATCGCCATCGTCATGCCCCGGTCCTTGAAGGAGCCGGTGGGATTCGCGCCCTCGAACTTCAGATACAAGTCAATCCCCGGCGCGATCCTCGTGGCCAGGCGGGCCGCCTTGATCAACGGCGTGTTGCCTTCACCGAGCGTGACGACCGGCGTCCGGTCGGTCACGGACAGAAACTTCCGATACTCGTCGATGACGCCGCGCCAACGCATCATGGATCAACCGTGCCTCGTAATGCGTACATCGTCGTTCGCGGGAAATCCGGGACGCGTGATTAATGACGAATCGCGAATCACGCGGACCTGCTCACTCGTCATGTCCTTCCACACGAATCAACGTGGTGGGCTCGGAGATGAACGCCATCTTGTCGATTTCACGGAGCGCCGCCTGCACGTCGCGCTCGCGCGCGGTATGGGACATGATCACGACGGGCACGGTCTGCCCTTCCTTGCGGCCCTGCTGGATCACCGACGCGATGCTGATGTGGTGCCGGCCGAGCACGCCGGCGATCTGCGACAACACGCCGGGACGATCGAGCACCATGAACCGCATGTAGTACTGGGCGAGGATCTCCTCCATCGGCCGGATGCGCAGCGGCCGCCGCTGATCCTGCTGGAACGACGCGGGCGGCACGAGACCCGCCGCG
>DASWIN010000286.1:0-5824 GCA_036397655.1 Nitrospiraceae bacterium
TATCCCAAGGGAGCAACCGAGAAGGCGCGCGTTGCCTGCGAGCCTCGCGCCATGGGAAGGAGATGGCATGAGAGACGGTCTCGTCAGGACACGTGAGCCGGCTCGTAGCGCTGCGTGGCGCCAGGGCCACTGCAGGGAACCGACGTGGGATTTGTCGGGAAGTGGTCGAAGCCATGATCCTGGACGCAGGGCGCACTCGACACCCCACCACAGCCGATACCGGCGATTCACCTAAACCTGAGCAAGCCCTATCGGCGCAAGGTCGCGCGGCTCCACGACGCCTTGCCTGGCTGATCCGATCACGCGGGACGAGGCGCTGGGCCCGATCCCCACCCTCATCAAGGGCATCACGATTCCCCCATCCGGGGAGTCGAGATCGGCCAACATGGTCGCGATCGCGTCCGACGCATTGGCGGACGAGAAAAGAACGCCGCCGGCGAAGCGGCTGTTCCCGAGATATTCCTCGGTTCGGTAAAGGGGGTTGCGGGGGCCCACAGTCCCCTTTACCGAACTCGGATCCTGCGGCAGCGAAACTGATCAGATCGCTCGCCCGCCGATCTATTTCAAAACTCGCAGCTGAACGCTCATGAATCCAGGAGGTGTATTCCTAGGACCTAAGCGACCATCGGGCACACGAGGATCGATGAACGCACGATGGAACGTCGCTGAACGTAAGGTTACTGCTCCATCACCGACGCCGCGAACATATCCTCGAGCTTCAACAGGCGTGGGGTCAGCCCCTGCTCGAAGGAATATTGGGCGATGGTCTCAATCACCTTACGATTGGCCTTGATGCCGTGGCGGACGAGCGGTGTCGCCAGCGCCTTGCGTGCCTCGGGCAGCAGCAGCCCGGTCTCCAGGTGGTAAGCGACCGCTTCCATCCGTGCATTTTCGGCAATCTCGTTCGCCCGCACGAACGCCTTGAAGAGATTGAGCACGGTCCAGGGATGCCTGTCCACGATCTCGCGCTTGATGACCATGCAATGGTTGATCGGGTAGATCCCCGTCTTTCTGTAGAACCGCACGCCCTCGGCGTGCGGGTCGGGGAACAGGGTCTTGAAGTCCGGATGGCGATACAGATTGACCGTCGAACGGTCCACGAGATTGTCGGTACCGGCCAGGTACCGCAACGCGCCGTCGAGCGTCCCTTGGAGTAGCATCTCCCCCAGATTCGTATCGTTCGGAATGAAATTCAGCTTCACGTCCGGCGGCGGCTTGAAGCCGATCGCAGCGCCTTGACTGTGATCATCGTTGCGCTCCATCCAGAATTCCATATCCCGCGGATGAACGCCGTATTCGTGCTGCAGGTAACCGCGCGTCCATACCGCCGCGGTCTGCTGATACTCCGGCACGCCCATTTTCTTGCCGACGAGATCGGATGGCTTTTCGATTCCCCTGTCTTTGCGCACCAGAACGCCCACATTGAACATCCGGCGCGTGGTAAAGATCGGGAGGCCGACCCAGCGCATATCGCCGTGCGCCACCGCCATCAGAAAGGAGGACATGGACATTTCCGAGATGTCGAAATCGCCGAAGCGCAGCTGGCGCCAGAACAGCTCCGAGGCATGTAGCGGTGTGCAAATCAGCGAAATGCCGTCCGGCCTGACCTTGCCCTCGAAAATCGCCCGCGTACGCGGGTTGTTGGCCATGCCAATACTGAGTTGCAACTCCATGATCTGCCCTTCTTGGCGACAGCCAATAGAACGTCCCGCCACAGCAGGTGCTGAGCCTATTCCCAGCTCGCGAAGGCCATGCCGCAGCCGGTACCAGCCTCGGAACGACAGGACGGTACATAGTCGATCAAATTCATCTCGAGGTCGGTCTCGGCCAGGATACCGGCTACGGTAATCCAATTCTTGGTCTCCGAGGTACCGGACCGGAACATGTTATCGGGCTCGGCGAAGATCGTCTCCGTGTCACGATTTTTGAACGCGTTGAGCATGCGAGTGTCAAATTCCTCATCTATGACGAAGTGACTAATACCCCCCGAAGCGCAAATTGCCACCCGCTTGTTCTCGTTCGCGCCGTTCCAACTCGCGATCGCACGTCCAATGGACCTGCCAAACTCATAGCAGCGCTTGGGCTTGGGCTGGTTGGGCGGGAAGTAGGTGTTGAGCAAGATCGGAACCAACGGGACCGTTCGGTCCTTGAGTATCCGACGGTAGATGAAACCGACCGCATGGCCGATGCCTATGGGTCCCTTCGCGCTGGATCGCTGCGTGGCCGAAATCGCAACGTCGAATTCATCCTCGATCGCCCGTTCGATGATGGCGCAAGCGAGATCCCGCGGCACAGGATAGACGTGATCCTCAGCCGGATAGTAGGCCGACATGGCCACCGCGATCCCGGGAGACTTGGCTTTCATCTTCTCCTGGTCGAGTGCGGCATTGATGACCTGGTCACCGCAATAGACCGTGAATGAAGGCTGTAGGTCGTCGAGAAACCACTCATGCTGGTCGTCTCCCACGACCACTACGATGTCGGGGTCGATGTCGGCGAGCTTCTGGGCAAGCTGGTCCAGGGCCCGCTGGTTGCGCTCATGCCGGCTTCGCCGCACTTCGATGGACATTTCCTTGTGGAAATCTTTCTCATTCCGCCGAAGCTCAACCAGTTCGGGAAAGGTGTAGACACGGCCGCGGAAGGGATGGCTCGGATTCTTGCGGTCGTCCGCAGCGCGCAGGTCCCACCGTTCGGGCGGCGTGGAAAGTAACGGCCCATGTGAAGAGCCAAATCCAAGAACGATCTTGGCCATTTCCCTCATTCCCTCGTTCCCACGCATCTATCGCTGCGATGCCAAACCGTGACCAACTCCAGTGGCACAAAACCCACCTTTACCGAGACACTCCAACGCCAGGACGGGCTCGCCCGATCGCCGAATCCCGACTTGACCACACGCCGGATCCCCGTATCCAAGGGCCCTTCCGCAATCCTTTCCCCAATCCTCCACTCTGATCCATCTCCAAAGGTCGGGCACCCACCGGCGAGACACCCCGCGGCTACCAACAGCCTTACGCGTCTTTCTCAACCGACCATCCTGCCATTCCGAAATCGAAATGGCAGAATGATCATACCGGTTTCGTGCCGCCTTCTTGGGCTATTTCCGCCCTATGACTTCGTTAGCCACCGATCCTGGTCACGAAATCTATTTGCCACGTCCGGATGCGGTCCAATATGAGTTCCACGTCTTCAGCATCTTCTTATGCAGATCGCTGCCGAGCAATTGATCATCGCGAACGATGGCCGGCTTGCCGATCGTGGTCTCGGAGAACGGCACGAAACGTGGAGATTGAAGCGCTTTATGCACCGGCACAGCGGACGTCTTGGCGTATTGCAAGAGCTGCGCCTCGCGGCTCAACATCCAGTTGATAAACAGACGGGCGCCGTTCTTGTGGGGTGATTTCTCAAGCATCACGATCTGCGACAAGGTGATTGGAACCGGCGAAGGACAGTGATAACCGATCGGCGCGCCCTTCTCGGCATAGATCTGGACACGCCATTCAGGACCTGGAATGTTGGCATGAAACTCACCGGCGACGGTGAGTGACGTTGTCGCCGTCATGCCTTCCTTGCGCTGCTGCGGCTTCACCTCCTCGAACAGGCGGCGGGTGAAATCTTCGCCCCACTTCTCGCCCTTGCCGCTCCACAGATTGAGCAGCCAGCTGTTGGGATGATTTGAGACGGCAAGTTTGCCGTTCCGCCAGCGTGGATTGGTCAACAGATCGTCCCACGTCTTCGGCAAGTCGGCCTGCTTGACGAGGCCAGTATTGTAGGCCATGCAGCGAAACGACAGCTTGTGGCTGGCCCATGTGCCGTCCGCGGCCGCATGATCGCTCGAGACGTTTCTAAATCCGGGCAGTTCGCGCAGGTCGGCGAGTGCCTTCATCTCGATGAACTGGAAGGTGGCATCGGCGATTGCCGTCAACACATCGGCGATCACCCGCCCCTCGCGGAGCGCGATCAGCACCCTCATGCCGCGCGCGGCCGTCCCGGCCCGGTGGTAGTTCAGCTTGACGAAGGGATAGCGTTCCCGGAAGGGCGCGGTCACGGCGGGAAAATGCTTATTACCCCAAGTACCGAGGATGACCACCTCATCCTCCTTGGCAGCGGCGTCGAGCCATGCCTTGGGAACATCGAGTTCTGCATCCAGCCCATCGAGCACCGAGGCATCGAGCTTGAGTTGGGCAAGCGCCTGCTGAGTTGCCTTGGGCAACTCCGCCGCAAACGCACCCTGCGCTAGTACCATGGCCAAGGCGGACATGCCTAGAAGTATCCGTTTCTGCATATCGTGAATCCTTCCTGTTACAAGATCGTCTCGTGTGGTTGCACCAGTACCCGCCGGCGGCGCGGCTATGGTGACGTCTTCAACACCGGGTCGCCGCCATACAAGCCCATCTCGGGCCGGCGGTCGGCCTTGCCACGTTCCAACACTTCCGCTGCTTCCTCACCAGTGGAATAGCGCGCTTCGACTTCAACGCGGTAATCATCGGGATCGAGGAAGAACCAGTTGACGATCCCTTCCTCGCGTTTATGCCCCACCGGCCCTTCGACCTCGATGCCGAGGGACTTGATGTACTCGATCGTTTCCTCGGCCTTGGCCGGATCCACGCGGTAGGCCCAGTGAATGGCATGCGGGACCTCCGTCTTCGGCCTGTCCGGTGGTCGCTTGATGACGGACAGGCCGAAGTCGCCGATATACAGCTTCATCAGCGGATTCTTCGACTTGTCATTGCGCCAGGCCACGCGCGCGCCGAGCACCTTCGTATAGAACTCTGTAGTGCGGTCGAGGTCCTCGGCGTAGAACCCGCTGTGGCTGATGCCCGTGATGCTCTCGCGAACTGATTTTTCGTCCATGTCCTTCTCCTCTCCAGGAGCGGACGGGCCGCTCCATCTCGCCTGTTATCGATGCCTAGCGCCATTTTTTCGACGCGCATTCCGGCCTATTCGGCCGCCGTCTTGCCGGCCAAAACCCGGCGGCAGAAGCTGGGACCGTCCTCGTGATCTTCGACATATCCCGAGGTGCAGATGAAGTCCGCGAAGAGGCTCTGCGAAGGATCATGTATCAGACCCGGCGCCTCTTTTCCTTCCTGGACCTGCTTGATCGCCTTGAGGAGCGTCCTGCGGACCGCGGCGATGACGACGTCGCTCGAACCGAGATGCTCCTTTGTGCGATCCTGGATGACACCCTCGGTTTCGATCGCGAAGGCATCCTGGGACGGGAAATGGAGCCCCATGCCACCCCAGCTATCGCCACGCTTCATTTCATCGCGGTCCTGCAGATAGCGATTTTCCCGGCGACGGATATGCTGGTTGTCGGGCCCCACGTTCTCCGCGCGGTTCTTCCATAGCCTTTCCTTGTTCAGCGGCTTGCCGTGACTGTAGAAAAACTCGAAGCGGCAGTGGCTGTAATCATCGATAGGGACATACCAGCGGCCCTGGTATGCGTTTTCGCCGCCCGATGCGGAAGGTGTCGCGCCGCAGGGGAAGACATAGTTGTTCACCCGCAGATACTTCCGGCCGTTCGGCGCATTGTGAAGGGCATAGATCCGCGTGCCGTAGCTGGCGTGCTCGATGCCCACTTCGGGCGGCTCGGTGCCCCTCAAGGCATTGACGTCGCTTCCCATGCGCGCGCTGAGCGTTCCCGGGGGCCGGCGGTGGAGAAAGGTCGTATGCACCGGATCGGTGGAGCTCTCCAGCCCCTGGAGCCAGTTGCACATCTGGATGACGCGGAACGCCAGCCGATTGGGCGCGGGCGCCGTCAGGAACTGGAAATCCGGTATGAGCGGCGGCTCGCCCTCGCCCATATACGCCCAGATGGCGCCCCCCT
>DASWIN010000287.1:0-2401 GCA_036397655.1 Nitrospiraceae bacterium
GTGCCGCGGGCCGCGCCGAGGACGTCGATCTCACTGAAGGTGTCTACGTCGGCCTCACGGGCCCCAACTACGAGACCCGGGCCGAGGTGCGCATGCTAAGGACATGGGGCGCCGACGCCGTCGGCATGTCGACGGTCCTGGAGGCGATCGCAGCGCGCTGGGCCGGTCTGGAGGTCTGCGGGGTGTCGCTCGTCACGAACGCCGGAGCGGGCCTCGGACCGCCGATCAGCCACGCGGAGGTGCTGGCCGCCGGCGCCGACGCCGTGGCGGTCGTCTCGGCGGTCCTGGCCGCCCCTGATCCCCAATCGGCGATTGCGGAACTCGTCAGAGCAATCGAACAGGCGAAATAATTTCCCCTCGCCCCGGTTGCCGGGGAGAGGGTCACCCATTAGAAGGCTCCGGTCAAGCGGCAAAGCTCCGTTGTTCGCAACCTTCTTCTGTACAGTTGCGTGAGCTCCGTTCACGTCCTCGGCACCGACCAAGCCGCGCCCGTGTTTTCTCTGGTTTCGGTGTCGGCCCTTCTGCGCTGAGCCGCACCAGTCACCCATCAGGATCAAGGCGGTGGAGGTCTCCGGCAAGCGGAGGCGCTCCGGCCCCTGGCACAATGTGCCCCAGAAAACCGTTGGTACCCTGCGGGGTCCATACACGAGGATGACAGATCCCCTGGCTGCGTCATCGCGCCACCCCTCTCCTGGCTCCCCGCAGAGGCGTCTCAGTCCCCCGCACTCTCGGTGCGGGATGTGACAGAAGGGATGGGACCGTGGCCAATCAGGTCTCGTGGTTGTGAACCAACCCTCTCCCAAGCTCACCGCCCCATCCCACTGCGCGTGCGAACTTAGGCAAACGCCCTCTGCACGTCAAACGGCGCCTGATCCCGCATCACGTGATAGCACGCCCGGGCCAGTTTATGCGCCACGGCCTTGAGCGCCACCATCCGATGCGTCTTGGCCATCTTCCGCTGGTAGAACCGCTTGATCTGCGCGTTATACCGGATGGCAAAGTGGGCCGCCTCGACAAACGCCCACGCCAGATACTTGTTGCCATTGTTCGTATTGCCATGCCCTTTGCATTTCCCATTGCTGAGTTGCGTGCTCCCGACACAGCGGCAGTAGGAGGCAAAGTCCCCGACCGTGGGGAAGCGCCGAATCTCACCGGTCTCCAGCATGATCGTGAGCGCCAAGATCAGGCCGATGCCGTCCACGCTCAACAAGGGGTGAAACGCCGGGCGCAGGTGGACACGGGCCTTCACCACGCGTTCGAGGGCGGCAATGTGTTCGTCCAAGCAGCGGACGACCGCCAGATTGCTCAGCACCGCCAAGGCAAGATCCGGATCAGGCACCAACTGCTGCACGGCGTCGGGCGTGAGCTGCTTGAGCCGATTGCTGTTCAAGCCGACGCCCGTATTGCGTGCAAACAGATTCTGCATGCCGAGCAGATTGGTCGTGCGTTGGCGGACTAACTGACTGCGTTTGCGCATCAGGTCCCGCACCGCCCGGTCGGCCTTCGGGTAGATGTACCCGGTCGGGAGCAGCCCCAGCCGTAAGAGATGCGCCAGCCAGCGGGCATCGGAGTGATCGTCCGTGTACTTCAGGCCGTTGTACGCCTGGATCGCGGCGGTGTTGGCCAAATGGACGATGTAGCCCGCGGCCATCAGCCCATCGACCAGCCAGTACCAATTATAGGTGGACTCGACCACGAGCCCGTGAATGTCGGGCTGATACGGCGCGAGCGCCTCGAGTACCAACGCCAGTTCATTCGGCACACGCTTCTGATAGACGACCTGATCCTGCTCATCAAGCAACACGACCACACTATTATTCGCGTGCAAGTCCAGCCCCCCATACAGTTTCATCGTCCTCTCCTCCTCTGTTGGTCGGGTGAATGTTCGGACCATCCAAACATCAACCCTACCGTGATAGCGAGGAGCCTTCTAGATGATTATCAGGGTGAGGGGGAATCCGTGTAGAGGCGCGGCGATGCCGCGCCCGTTTTACCTTCTTTCAGTTCAGGCGTTCAGGGCGGCCCGTGAAAAATTATTCCTCAATCTTCATCTCAGGATTCCAGGCGACCTCCCACAGGTGCCCGTCGGGATCCTGGAAGTAGCCGGCGTACCCGCCCCAAAAACGATCCTGCGCCGGGTCGGTGATCCTTGCCCCTACCTTCTTGGCCTGTTCCATGACCGCATCCACTTCTTTCTTGGACGACACATTGTGGCCGATCGTGAATTCAGTGGCGCTCGGAGGCTGCAAGGCGATCTTCGCATCATGCGCGATGTTCTTCCGCTCCCACAGCGCCAGCTTCAACCCGTTTTGCAGATCGAAGAAGGCGACGGCGCCATGCTCAAATTCCTTTCCGACAATCCCTTCCGATGACAATCCCAACCCGCGATAAAACGCGAGCG
>DASWIN010000288.1:0-6464 GCA_036397655.1 Nitrospiraceae bacterium
GGCACGGGCGGCGGAGCGGGCCGGATTGCCGGTGCGAACCGGATCATTCGTGACAGCGCGTCGTATATTGTGGCATTCGGCTGAAAAACAGGCTATGGCTGAGAGGACCGGAGCCATCGGACTGGACATGGAGAGCGCCGCACTGGCGGAGGCGGCGGCCGAGCGACAGGTTCCCTTTGCGATTATCCGCGGCGTGTCCGATCTCGTGGACGAAAATCTCCCGATGGACTTCAACCTGTTCCTGACGCCCGCCGATTGGCTCACAGGGCTGGCCGCCTGCGTGGCGGCGCCGTCCTTCGTGGGCGGGTTCCTCCGCCTGCGCAGGCAGATGCGGACGGCGTCCGATCGGATGAGCCGGTTTTTCGAGCGGTTCGTGGATGAGTTGGCATAGAAAGGGAGTGAGGCGACAATGACGGCCGTGCTTCAACGAGTCGGCGGCGCATCGATGTCGATCCTGCAGGAGATGGGACGCATGCTCATCTTCCTGCTGTCCACCTTCGGCTGGCTGGCGCGGCCGCCGTTCCGAATTTTCCAGTCGGTCAAGCAGCTCCACTTCATTGGGGTCAAATCCACGTTCGTCATCGTCCTGACCGCCGCGTTCACCGGCATGGTGCTGGGGCTGCAGGGATACTATACGTTGAGGAAATACGGGTCGGACGCGGCGCTGGGCGCGGCCGTGGCGCTCAGCATCATCCGGGAACTGGGGCCTGTGCTCGCTGCCTTGATGGTGACGGCGCGGGCCGGCTCCGCGATGACGGCCGAGATCGGCATCATGCGGATCACCGAACAGATCGACGCGCTGGACACCATGGCGGTCAATCCGCTGCAATACTTGATTGCGCCGAAGGTGGTGGCCAGCATGATCGGGGTGCCGCTGCTGGTGGCGCTCTTCGACGTCGTGGGCATCTACGGCGGCTCGGTGGTCGGCGTGGACCTGCTGGGCGTGAACTCGGGACTCTATTGGAACTCGGTCGAGACGTCGGTCGAGTGGAAAGACGTGTATGGCGGCATCTGGAAATCGGTCAGCTTCGGGTTGATCATCAGCTGGGTCTGCTGTTACAAGGGCTTTCATACGAAAATGAGCGCGGAAGGCCTCGGCACGGCGACGACCGAGGCGGTGGTGTTGTCGTCCGTGATGATTCTGGTCTGGGATTATTTCCTGACGTCGGTGCTCTTATAGGAAGGCGATCGGCTATGGGCAATGGGCTATGGGTCGGAAAGATTATCGTCCTGCCTATCGCCCATCGCCTATAGCCCAGTGCCTGGGGTTTTGAGATGATCAAGCTCGTCAACGTCCGGAAATCGTTCGGCACACAGCAGGTCCTCCGGGGCGTCACGCTCGAGATCCCCAAGGGCAAGCTGACGACGATCATCGGCCAGAGCGGCTCGGGGAAAAGCGTCCTGCTGAAGCACATGATCGGTCTGCTCGCGCCGGACCAGGGCGAGGTATGGGTGGATGGTGTCGAGATCTCGCGCATGCAGGGGAGAGCCTTGAACGACGTCCGCAAGAAATTTGCGATGCTGTTCCAGGGGGCGGCGCTCTTCGATTCCATGGACGTGTTTGACAACGTCGCCTTCCCGTTGCGGGAAAAGCTCCAGATCGCAGAACCCGAGGTGAAGCGTCGCGTCGAAGAGAAGCTCGACCAGGTGGGGTTGGCCGGGATGGGACATAAATTTCCGGCCGAGCTCAGCGGGGGGATGAAGAAGCGGGCGGGCCTGGCCCGCGCGCTGGTCATGGAACCGGAGATCATCTTGTTCGATGAGCCCACCACCGGCCTCGACCCGTTGCTGGCGAGTTCCATTCATGAGCTGATCCTGGCCATGCACCGGATGTTCGGGTTCACGGCGATCATGGTCAGCCATGAAATTCCGGAAGTCTTTGCGATTTCGGATTGGATCGCCATGCTGCACGAGGGCATCATCGCGGCAATGGAACCATCCGCCGAGTTCCAGCGTCTCAGCGATCCGGCGATCCGGGAGTTTATTTCAGTCGGCGGCAATGCAGACGTGAAACGATGAGCGAATCACGGGGGCAATGAGTATGGAAAAGGCCAAACTGGAACTGGTCGTGGGCGTATTCGTGCTGATCGGCATCGTGTGCCTCGGCTACCTGTCCATCAAGCTGGGCAAGCTCGAGGTCATCGGAGGGAACCTCTACAACGTCGAAGCCGAGTTCAATTCGGTGTCCGGATTGCGGTCCGGAGCCGCCATTGAAATAGCCGGCGTGGAGGTCGGGCGGGTCAAGGCGATCCGGCTCAAGGAGGATCGCGCCATCGCGACCTTCGCCGTGAACAACGGCATCAAGCTTTATGACGACACGATCGCCACCATCAAGACGCGCGGCATCATCGGCGAGAAATTCGTGTCCCTGTCGCCGGGCGGAGGAGGGGAACTCCTGAAGCCCGGCGCCAGGATCAGGGACACGGAGTCGGGACTGGACCTGGAGGAATTGGTCAGCCAGTACGTGCACGGCAAGGTGAAGTGAGCCGGACCAACGCGATGGGCGGGCGGGCAAAAAGGTAACAGGAGCGACTATGTCATCTGCGATTATAACTAGTCATTGCATGCGGGCTGCCAGGATGGCCGTGGGAGTCGGCGCCGCCCTGTTGCTGGGGCCGGCGTGGAGCGCGGCGCCGGCACTGGCCGGAGGGGTTCCGACGGAGGCGATGAAAGGCACGATCAACGAGGTGATCCGCATTCTGTCCGACCAGGGAATGAAGAAACCCGAGCGGGCCCAGGAGCGCCGCAAGTTATTGGAGAAGGTGGTGGGCGAGCGGTTCAACTACGAGGAGATGGCCAAGCGGGCGCTTGCGGCGCAGTGGCGGAATTTGAACGAGAAGGAACGGACGGAGTTTGTCGAGCTCTTCATGCGATTGCTGACCAACTCGTATGCCGACAAAGTCGAGGGGTACTCGGGCGAGCAGGTGCATTACCTCAACGAACGGCTGGATGGCGACTATGCCGAAGTCCGCACGAAGGCGATCTCGGGGAAAGCCGAAATCCCGCTGGATTACCGCCTGCTCAACAGAGGCGGGGACTGGCGGGTCTACGACGTGGTGATCGATGGCGTGAGCCTGGTGAGCAATTACCGGGGACAGTTCGCCAAGATCATCCGGACATCCGGGTACGCTGATCTCGTCAAGCAACTGCGGGAGAAATCCGATCAGTTCGTCAAGATCAAGACCACGGACAAGGAGTAGCCCGTCGCGCGCTGTCTCGGCCTGTGATAAAGCCAGCCTTCTTTCTCCTTGCACTCATTCTGGCTGTCCTGCTGACGCCGCCGGCATGGACCTGCGCCGATCAGGCACGGGCCGAGACCTCGTATTTTCCGATCCCCTCCGCTTCCACCACGCGTAACGACGGCAGCGACGCGGGACTGATCGTTCCGATTCTGGTGACCGATCCGGACGGCGAGTTGCGGTATATCCACGCGCCGATGCTGATCCGCAACTCCATCGTCGGCGTGCGGGGAACCTACAACCTGTTCAAGTACGATACCGGCGGGCGTCAGACCCGGTTCCAGGCCTCCCTCACGGAACGGATCGAGCGCAAACTGGTCTTCAGCTACCTGGACCCGGCGTTGAGCGATGGCCGGTACTCGCTGAGCATCGGCGCGTCGTTTTTCAAGAACGCGACGGCCAGATTCTGGGGCATCAGCCAGCAGACCGTCGAGCAGGACGAAACCAACTACACGGCACGGGAGGTCCGCGCGAATTGGAAATTCGGCGCCTACCTGAACGAAGTGACGGAGATTGCGATCGGGCAGCGCTATCGTGAAGTCCGCGTCCAGCCAGGCGGGGCCACGGAGCTGCCCTACGCGATGGACCGGTTCTCGTTCGTCAACGGAATGGAGGGCGCGGCCATCCTGGGACACCGGGCCACCTTCCACTACGATACGCGTGACAACCTGATCTCGCCGACCGTCGGCACGCAGGTCACCGCGTATGTCGAATTGAATCAGAATTTCCGCAATGGCACGAATCCGGTCTACAGCCGGACGGAGATCGAGATCAAGAAGTTAATTCCGAGCGAATCGAAGCAAATGATCCTCGTCATCCGGGGGAACCTGCAGACGACCCATGGATTCCAAGTGCCGTTTTACGAGCGCAGTTCGCTCGGCGGGCAGAATAATCTTCGCGGCTACGGCGTGGACCGGTTCATCGACGATCATCTCGTGGTGCTCAACATCGAGCAGCGTATCCACGTGCTGCGGACGCGCGTCGCGAACGTGATGGCCGAATTCGAAGTGGCGCCGTTTATCGACATGGGAAAAACGTTCAATACGTTCAAGAGGCGCCAGTTCAAGGACTATGAAGCGACTCCGGGAATCGGATTCCGTGGCCTCGTCCGTCCGGGCACCGTCGGCCGTATCGACTATGGGTATAGCAGGGAAGGCGGCGCGGTCTTTGCCGGTCTCGATTACCCATTCTAGCCACCCATGGTACGCTGTTCTTGCTCAGCCCTTGCACTCTTCGCAATCCTGACCTTCGCCGGGGTTGGGATCGAGTGCGCGCAGGCTGAGGGGCTCGGTCTCTTCCCGGTCAGGAATTTTCAACCGATCCAGTTGCTGTTCCTCGGGATGCCCGGCGATCGCGCGGCGGTGATTCCCAAGGGTACGCTGGACGTTCGCATCGAGCTGGCCGAAACCAGTTCGGTATTCCGGGATACGTCCGCGCAAAACAGCGCCTCCATGCATTTTGAGACGCTCCGTTCGGGCCTGTTTTTCCGATACGGTCTGACGGACAGGCTGGAAGTGGGCCTGGAGATTCCCGCGGTGCATCGTTATCGGGGCTTCATGGAAGGGGTGATTACGGCGACCGAGCGGGCGACCACGGGATTGGCGCCGGCCCGGAATGCGCTCGGCAAGTCCGGGTATGTCTACGACTTCAAGAAGAACGGGCAGCCGTTGTTCAGCGGGGGAGAAGGCGATACGGGATTGGGGGATATCACCCTGAGCGGCAAGTACCGGCTGCTTGCCGAAGATGCCCGCCGGCCGGCTGTTTCAGCGCGGGTGGCGTTGAAGGTGCCGTCCGGCGACGAGGAGCGATTTTTCGGCAGCGGCCATCCGGACCTCGGGGTCGGGCTGGCGTTGGAAAAGACATTCTTTGAGCAATGGGTGGCCTACGGCAACGTCAACGGGATTTTTCCCACGGGCAAGGTCAGCGGGTTGACGTTGAAACCGGCCATGTCCGCCCTTGCGGCGCTGGAGTATCTCTGGACGAGAGATTTTTCCCTGGTAGCCCAGTTCGATTATTATTCCAGTCCGTTTCATGGCACCGGCTCCCCGATTCTCGACCGTGGCGTGACCGAAGTGGCGGCGGGGTTTAATTACCGGCTCCGGAGCCATATGCTCTGGCAGGTGTACGGTGTGGAGAGCGTGGATTTCATTACCGGCGGCGCGGCTGATTTTACTCTGGCGACCGTGGTGACCTATCGATTTCACTAGAAGGGCTGAGCCCCCTGGCGGTGGGCTAACTGCTTGACAGCTCAAGGAATTCTGTGGGAAACTATACACCAATCTACCCAGCATCCCCGTTACAGAGAAGGTTCTGCGTGTTCATCCCGCTTGTACCTTGAATAGAGAAGCGCGTCACTGAACAGGAGTGGAGATTATGTCATTGTTGAAGACCATCAATAGTCCCGCTGATTTGAAGCGGATGCCGCCGGAGCAGTTTCCGGCCCTCTGCCAGGAGATCAGGGAGCAGATCGTCTCCGTCGTGTCCAACGTCGGGGGGCACCTGGGCTCCAACCTGGGTGTCATCGAGCTGACGGTCGCGATGCACTACCTGCTCGATACGCCGAAGGACAAGATCGTGTGGGATACCAGCAACCAGGCCTATGCCCACAAGCTGCTGACCGGCCGCCGGGAGCAATTCCATACGCTGCGGCAATCCGGCGGGCTGAGCGGCTTCTGCAAGCGGGAAGAGAGTGTCTACGACACGTTCAATGCCGGCCATGCGGGCACGGGCGTGTCGGCGGCGTTCGGGATGGCGGAGGCGCGCGACCAGAAGGGCGAGGACCACAAGGTCGTCTGCGTGGTCGGCGACGGCGCGATGACGGCCGGCATGACACTCGAAGGCATGCACCATGCGGGCGGGTCCAAGCGGGACTTCCTGGTGATTCTGAACGACAACCAGATGTCGATTTCGAAGAACGTCGGCGCGATTTCAGCCTACCTGAACCGTACTTTCACGGGCGAGTTCTATATGAAGATGAAAGCGGAGGCCCGGCACATCCTGAGCGCGATCCCGCACATCGGGCAGGATGTCCAGAAGATGGCGCACCGCGCGGAGGAATTGGCCAAGGGGTTGATCCTGCCCGGCCTGCTGTTCGAGGAATTGGGATTCCAGTATGTCGGTCCGATCGATGGCCACAATTTTGAGCACCTGCTGCCGATTCTGGAGCATGTGGTGAAGCTCAAGGGCCCCGTGTTGCTGCACGTGATCACCAAGAAGGGCCTCGGC
>DASWIN010000289.1:0-2108 GCA_036397655.1 Nitrospiraceae bacterium
AGTTGATCGGCTCGTCCACCACCAGGGGTTCGGGAAAGTCGGCGCCCTGCTTGCCCCCACGCGTGCCCAGGCGCTTGTTCGCCTGGAAGTCCACGGGGGGATTCAAGGGAATTTCCATGCCGCCCAACTCGGCCATCGTCGCGTAGAGCTCATCCCTCATGGCCTGCGCAGTTTGCACGTGCTCCGGATCGTAAACCAGGTTGTGCCGCTCCTCGGGGTCGTTGCGCAGGTCGTAAAGCTCGTCCACGTCCCAGAGGCCGTAGTAGTTGATGTATTTGTAGCGGTCGCCGCGAATGGCGAAAACCGTCGGCGACTGCGGAAATGTCTTTTCCCAGTAATAGACGTAGAGAAAGTTCTCCCGCCACGGCACCGTCTGGCCCCGCGCCAGCGGAAGGAAACTCGAGCCGTCCATGTGCGGGGGTTTCTGCAGGCCCGCCGCCTCCATGACCGTCGGGGCAATGTCGATATTGGCGACGACTTCGTCGACCACCGCGCCTCCCGTGAAGAGCGCCGGACATTGCATGAGCATGGGCACGCGGATGGACGTCTCGTAGGCGATCCGTTTGTCGATCAGCCCGTGCTCGCCAAACATGAAGCCGTTGTCGCCCATGTAAATGACGAGTGTGTCCTCGTAGACTCCCATCTCCTTCAGCTGGGCCATGACCCGGCCAATGCTGTCATCCACCGAACAAAGCGCCTCACAATAGCGTTTGTAGTACTTCTCGATGTTCAGATCGCTGTGGTAGGGGAAGTCCACCCCATGCCACGAATTGCGCTGGTCGCGCAGCCAGCGGGGCTTGAGGTGGTAATTCTCCTCGGTGTCCGCCTCGGTGGAGGGGCGCGTGAACGGCTTGCCGGTGAACCTGCCCTCGTATTTTTCCTCGGGCGTGAAGTTGGCATGCACGGCCTTGTGCGAGAGATAGACAAAGAATGGCTTCTCGGCCGGCTTCTGCTTTTTGAGCCAGTCGATCGCGTAGTCCGTCAACTCCTCGGTGATGTAGCCTTTCTGCTTCACCCGGGCGCCGTCCACGTTGAGGGTGTATTCAGGATCCGGTGGCAGATACTCCCCCTGGCCGCGAAAGCTCACCCAGTGGTCGAAGCCCGGCTGGGGATCGTCCGACTCGCCGCCCATGTGCCACTTGCCGATGAATGCCGTGGCATAGCCCGCTTTCTGCAGGTATTGGGGAAAATAGAGCGTGCCCGGCGGGATGGCACGGTTGTTGTCGATCACGCGGTGGCGGAAGGTGTAAAGGCCCGTCAGGATCGAAGCCCGGCTCGGGGAGCACAGCGAGGTGGTGACGAGAGCGTTCTTGAGGTAGACCCCGTTTCGGGCCATGGCGTCCATCTGGGGTGTTTCCGCGAACTGATTCCCCAGAAAACTCATCGCGTCGTAGCGATGGTCGTCGGAGAGAATGAAGACGACATTGCGCGGCTTGGCGCTGCCGGTGCGCTGTGGGACAACCTCTTTCGGGACCGGCACGACAGCCGAATGGCCCGCCAGCGTGAAAGCGAGGAGAGAGAACAATATGAGGGAACTTTTCATAGGTGGGAATTGGCACATGGGCGCGATCGCCCGGTGGAGGTGGTTGATGAATTGAAATCCGTAACCATTCAGTTGAACCACAAAGTCTTCGACTGCGCCACGTGCGCAGGGTCTGTCGCTCGCCGACAGCCGGTGCCGCGACCGCCGGCCGCAGATTGACGACGGCCGATGGGCAATCGCGGCTGGCGGTAAACGCCGGTCCCTACAGGAGCTGAATGCTTACTGAAATCCCGTACCCATCGGCGCGGCGAGCAGAGATTGGGGGAGGCCGTGCGGCCTGCCTTGGAGAGCAGGAGAGGCATGAGGCTTCGGCAGGTCACTTCCGCGCTTTCGCGATCAAAGCATCGAGCCTCTCGTCCGACATTTCGCCGCGAGACATCGACACGACTTTCCAGACCGGCATGTCACGGACGAACGCCGTCATCATGGCATTGCCTTCCTCCAATGCCTTGAAGCTCGTCCCGGTGGCAGCGCCGGAGACGTCGATGCCAAATGCCTTGAACGCCGTGAGCATGATTTCCTCGTAGACCGGAAGCGCCTGCGGTTGCTCGGCGAAGGCCTTGAC
>DASWIN010000290.1:0-4541 GCA_036397655.1 Nitrospiraceae bacterium
CCGCCGGTGACGGCCTTCATCTCGCCGGCCATGAGATCCTTGGCCTTGCGCAGCGCATCGTTGGCGGCGGCGACGACCATGTCATGCAGCAGGTCGCCCTCGCCGGACTTCAGCACCTCGGGATTGATGGCGATCGACACGATTTCCATCGCTCCGTTGGCCTTGACCGTCACCATGCCGCCCCCGGCCGAGCCCTCGGCGATCTTGGTTGCGGCCTGTTCCTGAATCCTGGCGAGTTGGTCCTGCATCGCCTGGGCTTGTCGCATGATGTTCCCCATGTCGCCGAACGGATTCTTGCTCATGATGCGGTCTCCTTGCGTGGCGCGGCCTGCCGGACGTCCACCACATCGCTTCCAAACACGTCCCGTGTCTGCTTGACGAGTGGATGCGCCCGCGTCTGGTCGAGCAGCGTGTCCTTCTGGGACCGGGCTTTCGCGGCGCGTGCCTGAGCAGGGGAGGGGGCGGCTGCCTGCCCGTCCGCAAGCTCGACGAACTTCAACCGTACCGGCTGGCCGGCCAATTCGGTGCAGAGGGTCGCGATCAAACGCTGGTTGTCGGGCTTTTCCATCATGCCGCGTGCGACCGAGGCGTTGGCGGGGTAGCCGATGAGCAATTGATTGCCGTCCACGGCAACCAGGGTTCCCATTTCGAGAAAGGCGCCGATGTTCGGGTGCCTTCCGCAGACGTGTTCCACCACTTGTTCCCAGTTGAGTTGGACGGGGGGCGATGCGGGTGGCGGGGCGGCGGGCGTCGGTTTTGCGATGGGCGGTTGTGCGGACAACCTGGACGGCGCCGGCTTCAGGGCCGCGGTCGCCGGAGGGGCTGTCGGCGCGGACACGGGTTTGGTCTGCGCCATGGGTCTGGCCGGTGCCGCAGGACTCTGACTAACCGGCGGACGGCCCGGTGCGGCGGGAGTCGCGGACGATGCGGTCTGCCGCGGCGGTGCCGGAGTTGCCGTCGCCGGTGAGGCGGCCATTACCGAATTGCCCGCCAGCAGCCTCGCGGCACGGATGGCCGCGGACTCCAGGACGAAACGCGGATGCGCGCTGAGGCGCAGCGCGTCTTCGGCCTGCGAAAGGATCCGGAACAATTCCTGGGTCTGCTCGACGGTGAACGCCTTGGCGTCCGCCACGATCTGGCGCAGGTCCTCCTCGGGCGTCTCGATGAGGCTCCGGAGTTCCTGCGCGGAGGGCACGACGGCGGCGACCAGCATGTGGCGGGCGTATTCGACCAGGTCGGCGCAATAGGCGCGGAGATCGTGGCCCTGATCCAGCACCTGCGCCACGATGTTCACGGCGGCCGGGCTGTCCTTCGCAATGACGGCGGTGATCATGGCGCGGACGTGCTCCTGCGGCACCGTGCCGAGCAGGGTTTCGAGGTCGGCGTGCTTGACGGCCTTGCCGGCGAAGGCGATCGCCTGGTCCAGGATGCTGAGCGCGTCCCGCATGCTGCCTTCGCTGGTCCGCGCGATGGCGGAGAGGCTGCGATCCTCCATGGCAAGGCCGTCCTGCTGTGCGACGAAGCGCAACCGCTGGATGATCTCGGCGTGCGGGATGCGCCGGAAATTGTAATGCTGGCAGCGCGAAAGAATCGTCGCCGGAATCTTGTGGATTTCGGTCGTCGCAAAAATGAACACCACATGGGCGGGCGGCTCCTCCAGCGTCTTGAGCAGGGCGTTGAAGGCGGACGTGGAGAGCATGTGCACTTCATCGATGATATAGATGCGATAGTGACCGTGGAACGGCGTGAACTTCACGTTCTCGCGAATCTCCCGCACGTCGTCGACGCCGGTGTTGGAGGCGCCGTCGATTTCGATCACGTCCACCGAGCTGCCCTGCGTGATTTCGCGGCAGTTGACGCACTCATCGCAGGGCGTCGCCGTGGGGCCTTTCTCGCAATTGAGGGCTTTCGCCAGAATGCGGGCCATCGTCGTCTTGCCGACGCCGCGCGTGCCGGAAAACAGGAAGGCGTGCGCGATGCGCTTACTGGCGATGGCGTTCGAGAGCGTCTGGACGACGTGCGGCTGGCCGATCACGTCCTGGAAGGTGGCGGGGCGGTATTTTCTGGCAGAGACTTGGTAGTCCATGGTTCGTTAATCGTTATCCGTTAATCGTTATTCGCAAGATCAGATTATGCCCACGTTTCACGAGTAACGATTCACGTTTAACGTCTTCAATAATGCGGGGCCAGGTGATCCTGCGGCACACCGAACTACCCGCTTACCGTTGCTTCCTTCCGGACCTGGCGGGGTTTGCAGGGTTCGGTTGCACAGGGCCCGGCCCCTAATCAATGAGTCCACAAGTCATAAAGTCGTAACGTCTATAAGGTCGTGACGAGCATTCGGTCTTTTGACTTTAAGACTTGACGACTCTATGACTGTCCTTGGTATGGCGGAGAGGGTGGGCATTCGAAGTCGCGCTCGCAACTCGCGCTCCCACTGAGGGGGCCAGCCCCCTCGTGTCTCCCCACGCGGGGGAGCCTCTCCCCCGCGATCCCTCTCGTTCGAATCCCACCCGCTATCTAAATGACTAACGTCACCAGCAGGTGCGGTATGGCGGAGAGGGTGGGATTCGAACCCACGGTCGAGTTACCCCGACGCATGCTTTCCAAGCATGTCGATTCGGCCACTCTCGCACCTCTCCGCACGCATACCCTCGAGAGGCACGCATCTTAGCATGGCCGGGGAGGAGGAGGCTACCGGGCGGCGTCGACGGTGGCCGGGCACACGACGCTCATGACGAGTGCTCCGGCCAAGGCGAGGCCAGCGCGCGATGTCGCGAAGGGCTTAAGGGCTTGTACGACGATCGACTGCCCTCGTCAATCAACGAAGAGTGACGGGGTTGCCAGCAAAACGGCCATTCCTCTATATATATGACAAACGTTAGAACGGACCCGACTGATCGGCGGTTGTCAGTAATGATATTCGAAGCGCGGCAGGAGGTCAGTATGCTCAAGGCGCTGGTCGTCGTTGCCCTAGGCCTGCTCATCCTCACGGCAGGGCCGGTCATTGCCGGCGAGGCGCCGACTGCCCCGCCCGATGTCGTGACGTTGAAAGATGGCAGTATCATCCATGGCGAAGTCGTCGAGATGTCGGGGGGAGAACTCTATGTCAAGACGGCGTTCAGCGTCGACGAGATCGTGAAAGTGAAATGGGCCGATGTGTCCAAGCTGGCGGTCAATCACCCGCTGCCGATTCACCTGAGAGACGGGACGATGATTATGGGGACGGTCACGGATGGTCCCGCCGGCTCGATCATCGTCAAAGCCGAGTCCCTCCAGGATTCGTTGACCATTCCGATGGACTCGATTAAATCGGTGAATCCCCTCGTCCAGCCTCCGGTCGTCTACAGCGGCAGCCTGCAGGCCGGGTTTTCCCAAACGACTGGCAACAGCCATCTGCGCAACGCGAGCATGATCGGGGAGTTTGTCGGGCGGAGCAAGCAGCTTCGGCTGTCGCTGCTGGGACGGTACGTCTACGGCGACGATAACGAGCGCCTCCTCACCCGCAACTCCCGGGGGACCGCCAAGCTGGACTTTTTTGTCAGTAAACGGTTTTTCTGGTTCGCGTCCGCCTACTTCGAGCAGGACACGTTCCAGGACCTCAAGATGCGCACCGCACTTGCGAGCGGTCCCGGGTTCCAGTTTATCGAGCAAAACGATTTTGACGTGTCCTGGCTCAGGGACATGACGCTCTACATGGAGACCGGACTGGCGTATTTCAACGAGGATTTCAAGCTGGCAGAGGACAAATCGACATTTCGCGGCCGCTTCTCGGTCAAATTCAACTGGCCGTTCTTCGACGACCGCATCACGCTGTACCACTACCAGGAAACCTACCCGTCGCTGCAGAATTTCAAGGACTTCTATCTGACCATGGACAACGGGGTGCGGGTCAAACTATTCAACGGATTGGCGAGCTCGATTCAGGTCACGACGCGGTACAACAACAGTCCCCCGCCGAACACCACGGACACCGACCATCTCTATCTGATGACGTTCGGCTACAGCTTCGACACCAGCCGGAAACGGTAAGCCGGGGCCGCGTCCGCATTGGGCCGTTGTGCACGCGGAGGCTTCCTTCCGGAGGAAGCCTCCGCGCGTCGTTAGTCTCCTGTGCGCTTAGAGCCGACACATGGTCTGGTCACGCGACCCGGCGACGGTGTCACCGGCCACCGTTGCCAGAATCTTGTAGTGGCCGAGGCCCAATTCCTTGCCGAACGCCTGGCCGACGATCACGTCCTGCACATGCTGATGGTCCCATGCACGGAAGTAGGACTTGCCTACTTTGCAGCCGTCGAACTCGTGGCCTTCCAGGGCTTTGAGGACGGCAGCGGTGTCGGTCGTGCCGGCCCGCTTGACGGCTTCGAGGATTTGCGTCATGGCGGCGTAGCCGAGATAGCAGCGTGACGTGGGCGTGTGGTTGTACTTGTCGATCACACCCTGGATGAAACGCTTCGAGCTTTCGGTGTTGATCTTCGGATCCCAGATCAAGCCCCAGATGCCAGCGTTGTCGGCGTAGCCCAGCGGCCGGCCGATCTGCT
>DASWIN010000291.1:0-8731 GCA_036397655.1 Nitrospiraceae bacterium
TCTTGGATTTGCCAACCTGGCGGCCTCGCTGGTCGGCCGTCTGCTCTGTGTGCCGGTTGTGATCTGGTCCTACCGCGATGTGGAAGTCTGGAAGACGAAGGCGCACTGGCTGGCGGACCGCATGGGCGCCCGGTGGGCCGAAGCCATTACCTGTTGCTCGGATGCGGTCCGGGAGTTCGTGCTGGCGCGCCTCAACGGGCAGGCGTCGAAACTGATCACGATTCACAACGGCATCAATCTCGACGCGTTCAGTTCACCCGGTGTCGTGAGCCGATCGGAACTGAAGCTGCGTGACGACGGATTCGTCATCGGGACGGTCTCCCGCCTGGATGAACCGAAAAAGGGGCTGACGGTGCTGCTTCGCGCCCTGGCCGATATGGCGAAGCGGGATGGCCTGCCGCCCTGGCAGTGCCTGCTGGTCGGAGACGGGCCGGCGCGTCAGCGGCTCCGGTCTCTCACCGCGAAACTCGGGCTTGCGGAGCAGGTCGTATTCGCCGGCATGCGGCGCGACGTGGCCCGGGTGCTGCCCGCGATAGATGTGTTCGTGTGCCCCTCGCTCTATGAAGGATTCGGCATCGCCATCGTGGAGGCGATGGCCGCAGGACGTCCCATCATCGCCAGCGCGGTGGGCGGCATTCCGGAAATTGTCGTGAATCAAGAAACGGGCCTCCTGGTTCCTCCCGGGGATGCCGCGGCCTTGGCCGATGCGATGGTCGCGCTCCTGACCCATCGCGACCAGGCTCGGGTGATGGGCATGCGCGGGAGAGAACGGGCGCGGGAGAAGTTTTCGATCGAGACGACAGTCCAGCGGCACCAGCACCTCTACGAATCATTGACTGCCCGCCATCCCAAACGGGTCCGCACGGCGCGCGGCGTGGAGGCCCGTCTGTCGTGAGCTGGTTTGTCCTGGGACTGACCTTCGTGCTGTCGCTGCTGCTGTCGCTGTACGGCGTGCCGATGGCGCGCCAGGCCGCCCTGTCGTTTAACATCGTGGATCGTCCGGACGGGCGGCTCAAGTTTCAATCCGAGCCGGTGCCCTACTTCGGAGGATTGGCGGTCTACCTGGCGTTCCTGATCAGCCTGGCCCTGACGTTCGAATTCCGGCAGGAGGTCCTGGGGCTGGTGCTGGCCGGGACGCTCATGGTCATGGTCGGTCTCATCGACGATTTTGGCGTGCTCAAGCCGTGGCCGAAGCTGATCGGGCAGCTGATCGCGGTCTTCGTGCTGATACGCAGCGGCATTCGGATCGAAATTGCCGCCCTGCCGGACTGGCTGGACATCGCGCTGACCGCATTCTGGATGGTCGGGATCATCAACGCGGTGAACATCATCGATGTGATGGACGGGCTGGCCGGCGGCGTCAGTGTTGTTGCCTGCGTCTGGCTCTTTGTCGTGGCGGTGCTCAACCAGGACATGATGATCGCCGTGATGCTGGCCGCGCTGGCCGGCAGCCTGCTGGGATTTCTCCGGTTCAATTTTTACCCGGCCAGGATTTATCTGGGGGATTCGGGCTCGCTGTTTATCGGGCTGATGCTGGGGGCGCTGGCGATGATCGGCAAATACACGACGACCAATCCGGTCGCGCTGCTGGCCCCCGTGTTCATGCTGGGCGTGCCGATCTTCGACACGCTCTTCGTGATGTCCATCAGGCGGTTGCGGGGCATTCCGGTGTTTTTGGGAAGCCCGGACCATTTTGCGCTCCGCCTGCGCCGCTGGGCGCTGTCGGTTCCGCAGGTCGCCCTGCTGAGCTACCTGGTGGCGTGCGTGCTCGGAGGGATCGGGATTGCGATCATGTTCGTCCGCGCAGAAATCGCGCTCGGCCTCGTGGGAGGCACCGTCTTGCTTGGAATGTGCGCGGGGTTGTGGTTGAAAGGCATCGACATGTCCAGGCAGGCAGAGCAGGCGCCTCAGCGGGAATCCTCTCCCGCCGCAGCGCCGAAAACTCCATGATATTGATCATCGGCGCCGGCCTGGCCGGTCTGAGCACAGCCTATCATCTCGGCGACCGTCCCTGCCGGGTGATGGAAAAGGAAAAAGAGGCTGGCGGTCTGTGCCGGTCGTACCGGATGGACGGCTTCACCTTCGATTACACCGGCCATCTCCTGCATTTCCGCCAGCCGGCGATCAAGGCGTTGGTCGAAGGGTTGCTGAAGGGGAAGTTGGAGCAGCACCGTCGTCGCTCGTACATCTATTCCTACAAGACCTACACCGAATATCCCTATCAGGTGAACACTCACGGCTTGCCGCCCGAGGTGGTGCGGGAGTGCTTGATGGGGTTCATCGCCACCCTGACTGCGGCGCCCTCCGGGTTGAAGCCGGAGGAGCGGTCATTCAAACGATGGATTCTCGAGAGCCTGGGGGAGGGCTTCGCCAAGCATTTCATGGTGCCCTTTAACGAGAAGCTCTGGCAGGTGTCCCTGGAGGAGCTGACGTCGGATTGGGTCTCCTGGCTGGTGCCGAAACCGTCGCTCACGGACGTCATCAACGGGGCGCTGGGCATCAAGGACAAGGCCTTCGGCTACAACCCCTCGTTTCTGTATCCCGCGCAGGGCGGCATCAGCGCGCTGCCGAACGCGTTTCTGGGCGGGGTGAAGGATATCGTCTACGGCAGCGAGCTGGTCGAGGTGGACAGCGGGCGCCGCCGTGCCGTCTTCCATGACGGCCGGACGGAACAGTACGACCGGCTGGTCTCCACCGTGCCGGTGCCCGAATTGGTCCGCCGGTGCACGGATCTGCCCAAGGCGATTCGGGAGGCGGCGGAGGGCCTCCGCTGCGTCTCGATCTACAACATCAACCTGGGCGTGGCGCGTGAGCGCATTTCAGACAAACACTGGATTTATTTCCCCGAGCACGAGTATCCGTTCTACCGGGCCGGGTTTCCCATGAATTTCTCCCCCGCGCTGGGGCGTCCCGGGTGCAGTTCGCTGTATGTCGAAATCTCGCACCAGCCCGACATTGTTCTCCCTCCGGCCGAAGTGATCGCGCAGGTCCGCGCGGGCATGGAGCGGGCCGGCATCTTCCGCCGGGACGACGAGATCGTCGTGGCCGACGTGAAGGACATCCGCTATGCCTACGTGTTGTTCGACCGGCACCGGGCCCGTGCGCTGCCGGCCATCCTGGCCGAACTGGAAGCGCGGGGCATCCATTCCATCGGACGCTATGGCCGGTGGGAACATACCTCCATGGAGGATGCGATCGCGCAGGGCAAACAGGTCGCCGAGAAACTGCAGGCGGTGTGAGTACGTCCGGCGCGAATCCGCGGCCCCGCGCAAGGCTGTGGCTGAATCTGACAGTTGCAGGCCTGTCGGTCTTACTGGCGGCGGCGGCGATCGAGGTGTACTGCCGCATCCATCCTCCCGCCGGCGTGTATTACGGCGGCTCGGTTCCCGACCAGGCCATCGGGGTCCGGTACCGGCCCTCGTCCACCATCCTGTACACGAAAGCCGACGAACGGGTGGAGAGCCGGGTCAACCGCGACGGGTTCCTGGATGCCGACCATGCGCCTGATAAACCGCCGGGGACGGTGCGGGTGGGATTCTTCGGCGACTCGTACGTGGAGGGGCTTCAAGTATCGCTGGAGAAACGATTCTTTCGCCAGCTCCCCGAGCGGATCCGGGGCGTTCCGTTCGAATACTTCGGGTTCGGGATGTCGGGGTTCGGGACCGTCCACTCGTACCTGACTGAACGGGCGTGGAGCAGGACGTACGATCTCGACGCCGTCATCTACGTGTTCGTCGAGAACGATCCGGGTGACAACATCGCGCGGATCAACAAAAATCCGCGGCGCCCCTTCGCGTTGCTGACCGAGGAGGAGCCGGGGTTCGGAATCGACCGCAGTTTTGAGGAACGCAATCGCCTGCTGGAGACGTTCCCCTACAACGTCCTGCGGGACGTCAAGAACCGGTCCTTCGCGCTACAGATCCTTCAGCATCGCCTGTCGCTCCTGCCATCGGCCGTCGCGCCCGCGGCGTCCCCGCCTCAATCCAATCCGACCCCCCAGCCTCCCGCGCCTGTTCCCAACGAGAACGATCTGCCCGGACTCTGGAGCGAATCGGATCGCTCCTACGCGGGGCGTTTGAGCCGTTCGATCCTGGCCGAGTGGGCGCGGCAGGTCCGGAAAGAGGGCCGGTTGTTTGCCGTACTGTACATGCCCCGTGGGTCGGATTTTCTTCAGGATAAGCCGGCCCGGAAAACCTGGAAGCCATGGTTGTTGGAGACCTGCCTGGCTCTCAACATTCAGCTCATCGATCCGTCGGAGGCGTTCGTGAAACGCGAGCGGTCCGGCGTGCCCGTCTACGTCGACCATTTGACGGCGCAGGGGCATGAGACCGTGAGTGAGGTCTTGCAGGGATGGCTTGACACCGTCGCGATCAACCGGTCCCATCCGAAGTGACGATGGCGCACGCCGTTTGCCACATTATCACCAAGCTGGAACTGGGCGGCGCGCAGCGCAACACGCTCTTTACGGTGTCGCATCTTGATCCGGCCAGGTTTCGGTCCATGTTGGTCACCGGCGAGCCGGGCCTGCTCGACGACGAGGCCCGCAAGCTGGCGGGCGTGGAATTCCACCAAATCCCCTCGCTGGTGCGGGCGGTCCGGCCCCTGTCGGATCTTCGCGCGCTGCTGGCCCTTGCATGGCTGTTGCGCCGGATGAAACCCGCGATCGTCCACACCCACAGCTCCAAGGCCGGCATTCTCGGCCGCATGGCCGCGTGGCTGGCCGGCGTGCCGGTCATCATCCATTCCATCCACGGATTCGGCTTCACCCGCTACCAATCGGTTCCGGTCAGGCGGATGCTCATCGCGTTGGAATGTGTGGCCGCGAGAATCACCACGAGATTCTTCGCCGTGTCGGACGCCAACCGGCAGCTTGGAGTGGAACTCGGACTCTTCCCTGACCACCGCTGCGTCGTGATCCGCAGCGGCGTGGATGTGGCGGCGATCAGGAAATTGGGAGTGGACACGACGGCCAAAAAGGCCGAACTGGGCCTTGAGCCAGGCCGCCCGGTCGTCGGCATGGTGGCGCCGATGAAACCGCAGAAGGCGCCGCTGGATTTCGTGCGCATGGCGGCCAAGGTCGCCGCCAAGAAACCGGAGACGCAGTTCCTGTTCGTCGGGGACGGCGAGCTGCGGGGGGCGATGGAAGCCGAAATCGTCCGGTGCGAGCTGACGAAATCGTTCCGGCTGACCGGATGGCGCCGCGACGTGCCCGCAATCATGCGCTGCCTGGACGTCTTTGTGCTCACCTCGTTGTGGGAGGGGCTTCCCCGGGTCTATCTCGAAGCGCTGGCCAGCGGCGTGCCGGTCGTGGGGACGAGGGTGGACGGCGCGGCGGAGGTCGTCCGCGACGGCATCAACGGCTATCTGTTCGCGCCGGGGGACGTGCAGGGGATGGCCGAACGGGTTTTGTCCCTGCTGGCCAATCCGACGCTGGCAGCCGATATGGGCCGGCGAGGGGAGTCGTTGCCGGCTGAATTCGACATCCATGATATGGTCCGACGCCAGGAACAGGAATATGAACGGCTGCTGACGGGGATCAAAGCGTAGATTTCCTTGAGCAGAATGAAGTCCTGTGTTACACCAGCCACTCGTTGACAGGGAGACACGATGAACGTTCCGTTGCTGGATCTGAAAGCGCAGTACAAGACGATCAAGCCCGAGGTCATGGCGGCGGTTGAAGCCGTCTGCGATGAACAGGGATTCATCCTGGGGCCACGCGTCGCGGAGTTCGAACAGGCGCTGGCGAAATATGTCGGCACGGGACATGCCGTCGGGTGCGCCTCCGGGACGGACGCCATTGTATTGGCGCTGATGGCGGTCGGCGTGGGGCAGGGCGACGAAGTGATCACGGTGCCGTTCACGTTCTTCGCCACGGCCGGGTCGATTTCACGGCTCGGCGCCAAGCCGGTATTCGTGGACATCAAGCCGGACACCTTCAACATGGATCCCGGCCAGATCGAAAAGAAGACTACCGCCAGAACCAAGGCCATCATGCCGGTCCATCTGTTCGGCCAGTGCGCCGACATGAAGGGGATCAACGAGATCGCCAGACGGAAACGTGTCCGCGTGATCGAGGATGCGGCCCAGGCGATCGGCTCGGCACAGGACGGAACACGGGCGGGGGCGCTGGGCGACGCCGGCTGCCTGAGCTTTTTCCCGTCGAAAAATCTCGGCGGGTTCGGGGACGGGGGCGCCGTGACCACGAACGACAAGGGTCTGAGCGAGGCCGTGGCCATGCTGCGCGTGCACGGCAGCAAGGTGAAATATGTGCATGAACGCGTCGGGTTCAACAGCCGGCTGGACGCGCTCCAGGCGGCGATTCTCAGAGTAAAATTGAACCACCTCGACACATGGGCGGGAGGCCGGCAGCGCAATGCCGGGCGGTACGAGCGGCTGTTCCGCGACGCGGGGCTTTTGGAACGAATCACGCTCCCGAAGACGGAAAAGGGGAACGTCCACGTCTACAACCAGTTCACCATCCGCGTGCAAAAGCGCGATGAACTCAGGGCCCACCTCAAGGACAAGGGCGTCGGCACCGAAGTCTACTATCCCATCCCGCTCCATCTGCAGGGCTGTTACCGCGAGTTGGGCCATCAGAAGGGGTCGTTCCCCGTGTCGGAGAAAGCATGCGAGGAAGTGCTGGCCCTGCCGATCTATGCGGAGCTCACCGAAGACCAGCAGGCGCACGTGGTAAGCACGATCAAGGAGTTCTTCACCCGCCAGTAGGCCCGCGTCCGCCAATAAATACCTCTGAAATCGAACGGGGGCAGGTGCCATCATCGGCGCCTGCCCCCGTTGTATTTTCTGCAGGATGTTTCCTCCACTGCCTGCCTCCCAAACTCGTGCAAGTCATTGAAATGGCGTTAGTGTTTGGAGGTATATACTTTGAGCGTGAATTGCGCCGCCTCTGTT
The DNA here is from genome assembly GCA_036397655.1 of Nitrospiraceae bacterium. Taxonomy (GTDB): domain Bacteria; phylum Nitrospirota; class Nitrospiria; order Nitrospirales; family Nitrospiraceae; genus 2-02-FULL-62-14. The sequence goes on from DASWIN010000291.1 coordinate 6,913, forward strand.
CACAAGGCGGCGGGTGATTATGTGAATCTGTCGGAGGGTGGACAATATGGAACAGGAAAAGCATCCATTCGAGTTTGAGGTCAGCCCCGGGGCAGTGGAGAAACCCTCACCCGTCAAGGGAGCATCGGATTTCGAAGATGCGGAGGGAACAGCTTGGTCCGGTCCGGTTGTCTGGCTTGTCATGGCATTATTGGCCTGTGTGTATGTGATTGCCGGAAAGCTGGGGCTGCTCCTGGCGTTCGTGCATGCCAGCGCGACGGCCGTCTGGCTGCCGACGGGAATCACCCTTGCGGCCTTCCTTATTCTGGGATATCGCGTCTGGCCAGGCATCTTCCTGGGCGCCTTCCTGGTCAACGTTTCGACGGAAGGCTCAGTGGCCACCTCGATCGGCATTGCGACAGGGAACACGCTGGAAGGGGTGGTAGGAGCCTACTTTGTGAACCGGTTCGCCGGCGGTCGGCGCGCCTTCGAACGGTCGCAGGATGTCCTGACCTTTGCGATACTGGCCGGATTGGTGAGCACCACGGTCAGTGCCACCTGCGGAGTCACGAGCTTGTCGCTGGGAGGATTCGCTGACTGGTCGAACTATGGCCCGATCTGGCTGACCTGGTGGCTGGGCGATGTGGCCGGCGATCTGATCGTGGCGCCGTTCCTAATCCTCTGGAGCACGAATCGCCGACTGCAGTGGAGCTGGGCACAACGGGCTGAAGCAGCGTTGCTATGCACCATGTTGGTTCTCGTGGCTCTTGCGGTCTTCGCAGGGTTGTCCCCTTCGCGTATCAATAATTACCCGCTCGAGTACCTGTGCATCCCCGGTTTGGTCTGGGCCGCGTATCGCTTCGGCCCGCGTGAGACAGCGACGGCGAATATCATCCTGGCCGGACTCGCCATCTGGGGCACCCTGCGGGGGTTTGGGCCTTTTGCCATGTTGGCGTCTAACGAATCCCTGTTGTTATTGCAGACGTTCATGGGCGTCACCAGCGTGTCGGCGCTCACGTTCGCCGCGGTCGTGGCGAAGAAGCGGCGGATCGAACATTCCAGGGAGCGACTGCTGGGCGAGCTGCAGGTCGCCCTGGCTCATATCAAGACGCTGCGTGGGTTGATCCCTATCTGCTCGACCTGCAAACGAGTTCGCAATGACGAAGGATACTGGGACCACGTGGAATCCTACATCCAACAACATTCCCTCGCCCAATTCACCCATGGGATGTGCCCGGATTGCGTGCTGAGGCTGTACGCCAACTATCAGAAAACAGAATAAACCGTCGGAAAAAACAAAAGGGGACAGGCTTGTGGAACGGCCTGTCCCCGGACTCCCTCATTTTTGCTCGTGGCGACGGGGTGGGATCGTCGTGAGCGAACTTCACCGGGAAAAGAACACGAGGACATTCAAAGTTTTTAGCCCACATTGTTCATGAGCGCTTCTACTGCAACCGCCGATACGCCGCTGCGACAAGCTTGGATGCAGGATTCCCGCATCCAAGCGGGCGGGCTCGCCCCTCGCGGCCTCAACGGACTAACAAGCCCACTGGAGGCAAAGAACCTCTCCGCTCGCATACGATCGAAGCGAGCGGTTCAAGCGAAGCTTGGTCTGTACCTCCTCGGCCTCTCAGGGCTTCGCGCGCCCGTCTCGCGTGGCGTCTGGGCGGTTTCGTCACGAACCGTCATGAATAATGTGGGTTGCTAATGAACTCGCTGTCGAACATACTGCACACGATCTCGTACATGGGGCTGCCGCTGCTGCTGGCCATGGTGTTCCACGAATATGCCCACGGATGGGTTGCCAATCGCTACGGGGATTCCACCGCCCGCCTGGAAG
>DASWIN010000292.1:0-2947 GCA_036397655.1 Nitrospiraceae bacterium
ACCTGCTGGACGCGGGAACCTTTGAGCAGCAGGCCGCGCTGCCTGAGGAGGCCGAGGAACCGGAACTGGCCGATCTTCCCCGCCTCACGTGCCGCTATCACCGCCGCAGCGCGGGCCGGCTCCGGCAGTTCATCGACCGGATCAACGGGTTCGCCTAAAATCGCGGGACGGGCGGGAGGGTTTGTCTGGTTTGTCTGGTTGATCTGGTTTGTCTGGTTGGTCGAGCGGAATAAAACAGGGATGTCCAAGATCGCATGGTGCTGACTATTGGCATAGCCCGCAAAACGGGGCGAAGCGTTAACCCGCAAGATCCATGGCGGCTTCTACTGCACCCGCCGATACGCCGCTCCGACACGCTGGCCGCCGGTTCCACGCGGCCAGCTGGGCGGGCTCGCCGCTCGGTCGGTCAACAGCCCTATTCAAGGCTGCCTTCCTCCCTCGCAGCTCCACGCGCCCGTCTCGCCAGGCGTCTCAGCGGTTTCGTCACGAACCCCCATGAATCCTGCGGGTTCTGGCGACAGGCTTCCAAGCGGCCAGTCCCCGTTCCATTTTTTATTAATGGGTAACTGCCTTTTCCTGCGAGTGCGGGTTGGTTTGCTCCGACTGCGCGCATCGAGGTAGCACATTCTGCCGCGGGAAAAAGGCGCGTCTCGGCGCGCCTGGGGTGGGTGGGTGTGAAGGTCGACCTCTGCGAGCAAGGGAGCGGGCCAACCCGCCAGCTCGCTCTTTCCTTCACGCATTGCACGGGAAGGTTGTCTCGTTTGTCCGGTTTGTCGGGCGATGAAACAGAACGAACCGGCCGACGGGCTGAACGGTCCCAACGGACCCAACAGGCCAAACTGGCCAAACTGGCATAACAGACTGAACAGACCAGATAGACATTCCGCCGGTCTCGCGCACGCCGCGTCCCCAGCATTTACCCTGTCCGTCGCGGCGTGCTATGCTGCGCCATCCGATGACTCGCCCGCATGCTCAACAGCCAGTCGCCCCTCCCGACGTCGTGCTTTATCATGCCGAGTGTCTCGACGGCTTCGGCGCGGCATGGGCGATCTGGAAAAAATTCCCGTCGGCCACGTTCACGCCGGTGAAGCACGGGCTGCCGCCTCCGTCCGGCCTGGCCGGTAAAAAGATCGTCATCGTGGACTTCAGCTACCCGCGCCCCGTGCTGGAGGAGCTGGCGAAGGACGCCGCCAGCCTGCTGGTGCTGGACCATCACGTGACGGCCGAAAAAGCCCTCGCGGGCCTGCCCTATACCTACTTCGACCAGAAAAAATCCGGCGCGGTGCTGGCCTGGGAATGGGCGCACCAGCAGCCCGCCCCCTGGTTGCTGCTCCACGTGCAGGACAAGGACCTGTGGCAGTGGGCGCTGCCGGGCAGCCGTGAAGTCAACGCGGCGCTGTCCTCCCATCCTCACGAGTTCCTTCTCTGGGACGGCTTCACGCAGGACACGCTCATTGCGGAGGGCCGCGCGATTCTCCGGTTCGAGCATGAGATAGTCGGGCGGCTGGTGAAGGAAATGGTGCTGGTGGAGTTCCAGGGTGAGACAGTGCCGGCCGTGCAGAGCGCAATCCTCAACAGCCAGATCGGCGAACGCCTGTCGCCCCACTATCCGTTCGTGGTCATCTGGCACGACCGGGACGGGCGGCGGTATTTCAGCCTGCGCTCGCGCGAGGACGGGCCGGACGTCGAAGCCATCGCCAAGCAATACGGCGGCGGCGGCCACGTGCATGCGGCGGGCTTTTCCGTGCCCTTCGGCCAGCCGGGACCCGGACCGCTGGACCCCCTGCCGAAGCCGTCAGCCGAGGCACGAGGGGCGCGGGCCAAGAGGCGTAGGGCGTGAGAACTCCCGGAAGTTCGACGTTAACTCTCACCCCCCAAACCTCGAACCCCGAACTTCGAACCTGTTTGCATGATTCCCCTTCACGACGATAATCCGACCGAGATCACGCCGTTCGTGACGATTGTCCTGATCGTCACTTGCGCGCTGGTGTTTCTCTACGAAGTGTCGCTGCCGGATCAGATTGCCCAGGCCTTCGTCTTCCAATACGGGGCGATCCCCGCCGCGATCTTCGGACATGAGGCGGCCCTGGCCGAAGAGGTCCTCGGCGTGCCCGTCACGCTGACGCTGCTGACCAGCATGTTCCTGCACGGCGGCTGGATGCACCTCATCGGCAACATGCTCTACCTCTGGATCTTCGGGAACAACATCGAAGACGTGATGGGCCACGTGAAGTTCGTCATCTTCTACGTCGTCTGCGGCTTCCTCGCCGCCATGAGCCATGCGCTCACCGATCCCTCGTCGGGCGTGCCGATGGTCGGCGCGAGCGGGGCCATTTCGGGTGTGCTCGGCGCCTATCTTCTCTTGTTCCCGCGCGCGCAGGTGATGGTGCTGATCCCGCTGGGCTTCTTCACGCGGGCGATGTACGTGCCGGCCGGCTTCGTCCTGGGATTCTGGTTCGTGATGCAGCTTCTCAGCAGCGTGATGAGCGTGGGCCATGAAGGCGGCGGCGTGGCCTTCTTCGCGCACGTCGGTGGGTTCGTGGCGGGCATGGCGCTGATCGGGCTGTTCAAGCATCCGCACGTGCGGTTTTTCGCGCCGGCACGGCACCGCGGCGGCTGGCAGCGCTGGGACTAGCGAGCGGCCTTCGCCTACTAACTCTCGTATGGGAGTGCAGGGTGGTCTAGCCGCTCGCTTCCACACCCCCTGGAGAGCTGACACTGCTGATCGGTTGACGAAGGACGGAACGGGGAAGTCGCGCTCTTCGCTTCCACGCCTCTCGAAGCGACCCTTCCGGGCTCTGCCGGGCGAGCGTGGGGCACAGGCTCCCTGGTTGGCTCGCCGTGCTCGCGCAACGCGCGGCCTCGGAAGGCCCTCGTTGGACGCGCGCAGTCGCGAGCCAACCACGTCGCCTCCGCCTAATAATAAAGTGGAACGGGGACCGGTCGC
>DASWIN010000293.1:0-6127 GCA_036397655.1 Nitrospiraceae bacterium
CGATGACCGGCTGCAACGCGGTCAACGCCAGCGCCTTGTCCGCGACCGCCGCCGCGGCCACCGTGCCGGCTGAGACCTTCAAAAATTGACGCCGTGATAAAAACATCGTGTCTACCTCCCTGCTAATGAAAAACCAGCCAACACTCCGTTAAGTTCCTGAACTCAGTTTCTTACAGACACCCCACACCACTCGCCCCTGTTCTCAGCAAGGTCGTTGCCAGAGTTGACGAAAAGCTCCACATCGTGAAAATATTTTGCAAGCCCTCAATTTACTTTAAAAAAACGAATCAAATGGCGCCCGGCTTGCGATCGAGATCTGTCTTGGAAATCATGAAAAGAATAATGAAATATGCGCGCGGCATTTCGATTGATACTTGGCAATTAAAAACAAAGCCTTATGGTGAGCATAAAGAAATATGCGTGATTGAAATCCACCCTGACGCAGAGGAGATTCGAGATATTTTCAGCGATTACAACCGGAGGAGGCGGCTATTTGTCACGAAGAGGAAACGCTGGAGAGGGGTGCGGCCTGTCTGGAGGAATGATCGGCTGCCAAGTGAACGGTGCGTGCTACGCGCCGGGAACGTCGCAACTCATGAATTTTCAGACTCCTCGCGACCAAGATAGCGCTTCATGAGGAGTGAGAAATGCTGGCGGGGAATCTCGCTGGCTTCGGCGGCCTTTGTGATATGCCCGTCATACATCGCCAGCTTCGCCTTCAAGTAGGCCCCCGTGAAATCCGCCAAGGCCTTCTCCTTGGCATCCATGTACGGCAGACCTGCGTAGGAGACGACTGAATCGGCGGCGGCATCTTGCGGGGTCGTCAACAGCGATTTGATGTCCGCCTTGGTGATCACGTCCGACGTCGCCAGCATCACCACACGCTCGACGACATTCCGCAATTCCCGGACATTGCCGGGCCAGGGATAGGTGGTCAATTCCGCCGTCGCGGACGGATCCAGATAGCACCGCCGCTTGCCCATTTCCCTCCCGAACTGCTCGAGCAAATGGCCGGCAATGGCGGGCACATCCTCGATCCGCTCGCGCAAGGGAGGCACCGGGATGGTCACCACCGCCAGCCGGTAGTACAGGTCCTTCCGAAACGATCCATTCTTGATTTTTTCCTGGAGATTCTGATTGGTCGCGGCGATAAATCGCATATCCACGCGTTTGGTTCGAGTGCCGCCGACCGGGCGCACCTCGCTGTCTTCCAGCACGCGCAGCAGCTTGGCCTGCAGCGGCATCGGCAGGTCGCCGATTTCATCGAGAAAGACCGTCCCGCCATTGGCCAGCTCGATCAATCCCGGCTTGTCGGCGATGGCGCCTGTGAACGCGCCGCGTACGTGCCCGAAGAGTTCGGTTTCCACCATGCCTTCCGGAAACGTCGTGCAGTCGATCACTTGATAGGGTTTGTCCCGCTCGCGGCTGTGTTCATGAATCGCTCTGGCAATCAGTCCCTTCCCGGTCCCGGTCTCACCGGTCACCAACACCGTCGACCGAACCTGCGCCGCTTCTCGAATCTGTCGCAAGACCTGCTGGAACGGCGCGCTGGATCCGATCAGGCTGTCGCCCTGCCAGATCTGGTGGATGATCCGTTCCAGCGACGCATGGCGGCGAAGAATTTCGGAAACCCGAATCGCCTTATGGAGCCGCATCCCCAGGTCGGCCGGACTCAACGGTTTGAGGACGTAATCGTAGGCCCCCCGCCGCATGGCATCGACGGCACTCTGCACGCTGCTGACACGCGTCATGATCAGCACCGGGAGGTCCCGCTCGATCTCCTGAATCCGGCTGACCAGATCCAGTCCGTCCATCCCGGGCAGCATCATATCGGTCAGCACGAGATCGACCGACCGTTCGCGCAGCAAACTCAGCGCCCCCTCCGCCGTGGATCGAACCTCGATCTGAATCTCCCCCTCGATGGCCTTCAACTCCGCCCGCTCCAACGCATGGAGCGCCAATTCGGTGTCGGAGGCATCGTCTTCGACCACCAAAATTGTAAAGGGCGCGCGCTCCCCCCGCTTCCTCGCGACCGGATTCGATACGACGCTCGACATGCGCTCCCCCTCCCGTATGCGCGCGCAGGACTCCGCGCGCGCACGATGTCTAATGTACCAGCCCGCCGGCCTTTCTTGCCGCAAGGTCGCCGAGCACCGGCAACGTAAATGACACTCTGCAGCCTGCCGGGACATTCGCCTCGATCCAGACCTCCCCGCCGTACAACTCGACGATCCGCCGCACGATCGCCAGCCCGATCCCGCTCCCCGGGGTCGCGGCCGGATTCAATCGGACGAACGGCTCAAAGACTCGTCGCCGCTCCGGCTCGGGAATCCCGATCCCGTTGTCCGCGATCGAAAACCGTACGCGATCCCCCTCCTGTTTCCAGATAATCTCGATCGAGGGAGCGGCCCCCTCCGAGGAAAACTTCACCGCATTCGACACCAGGTTGTCCACGGCCTGATACAGGTAGGCGCGATGGCACGGCACCATCAGCGGGGCCCCATCCACGCGCACGCGCACCCTCCGCCCCTCTATATCGCCGGCCCGCGATTTCAGGATGTCCTGAACGACCAGGGCGGGGTCCACGGCCTCGATGGAGACCGTCCGTCCGCCGATGCGCGCCACGGCCAGGATGTCTTCCACCCGCTCCCGCAACAGCCGTCCGTTTTCTTCGATGAACCGAAGCCAGCGCATCGCCCGTTCATCAAGACGGCCTCGGTACTCCCCGATCAACAGCGCCGCGAACTCCCCCATGCGCTCCCCGGGCGACCGCAAATCGTGGGCGAGTGTTTCCGCAAGGTGCTCCAGTTGCGTGAGGCGCGCCTGCAGCCCCTTGCCTTGGTCTCTGATCCGTTCAAACAGGCGCGCGTTCGTGATGGCCATCGCCGCGACGTCCGCAAACCCCCTCGCCAGCCGCAGGTTCCAACTGTCCCGCGGCACGACGCGATCCTGAAGCAGGACGAGCACGCCGAACGGCGCCCCCTGCGACAACAGCGGGATGGACAACATGCTTTCCCCCGCGAGGTTCCGCCACAGCATTTCCCGTCGCCGGTCGCTGCGCAGGTTTTCTCCGAAGGCCGGCTCCCCGGATTCAAACGCCCGCACCGAAACCGGAAACTCCTCCCACAACATGACCTCCTTGCACACCCGTTCATTCCATTCACCGGACGCCGCCTCGACCACCCAGCAGCCCATCTTCTCGTTTCGCAGCATCACCAGGCAGACATCGGCCCCGATCAGCTGCGCGGCACGGTTCGTAATGCGATACAGGACTCCCTCCAAGCCGTCCGGCCCGATCGCGTTGATCTCCGACCCGACGGCATTGACGGCTTCCAGTTCGTGGATGTGCCGCTGGACCTGCCCGGCCATCTCCTCATAGGCGCGCGCCAACTGGCCGATCTCGTCGCCCGACTGAATGGCGATCGGCGCCAGGGACCGCGAACCGGCTGTCTGCCGTCCCAATGCGATCACCGAAGCTCTGAGGATCGCCAGCGGTCCCGTGATGGAGACCGCCATCAAACGGACCCCGATCAGCGCCACGCCTGCGACGGCCGCCATGGCCAGCAAGAGCCCCCAGTGGGCGCGGCGCTCAATGACCGCCGCGTCCGTTTCCAGGCGCAGGGCTTGCCGTTCAAGCCGGTCTTCAATCGCCCGAAACTTATCACGCACCGCGCCGGAAAGCCGAAGTCCCTCCCCCGCACGAACGTAGTTCAACACTTCCGCTTCACGGCCCGACCGAAACTTTTGGATGCTCACCTGCTTGGATTGCAACAACGACTCGAGCTGCGTGACCGCTTGCTGAACGTCGGCCGTCAGCTCGGGCATATCATGCACCCGCGACAACATGGTCGCCACCGACGGTTTGATTTTCCGTTCGGCCTCCTCCATCGGCTTCAAAAACGCGGGGGTTCTCGTCAGCAGATAGCCCCGGAACGCGTCTTCCACGTCCACACCCAACCGGCGAAGCACATGGACCTGTTCACGCGCGAGGATTGCGGCGTGTTGTTGCTGTTGGACCGTGAGCAGTTGCTCGACCAGTGCGGCGCGGATGGCGAGCGCACACACCAGCGGAATAAACAGCCCGAGCGAAATCACCCAGACCTTCTGCTGGACCCCGAGATGGTTCCACCATGTGGACGCGACCTGGCGCATCGCCGACTCCGACAGTTGCAAGAACCGAAAAGGCACGATCAAAATTTCGAATGATCGTATTCCGCGCTTCCCTTCATGTCAAGCAAGGCGCCGCGGCCCTCGCGCCGGCTGTTTCGCCCATCCCGGTTACAGTGTGAGGCCGGTTTGTGCGATAATGGGTTCCCATGCTCCTCAAGCGTCTGCTCCTCGGATCTCCCATCAAAACCGCCCATGCCGCGCACGAACGGTTGTCCAAGACCGTCGCCCTGGCCATCTTTTCATCCAACGCCATTTCCTCCGTGGCCTATGCCACCGAGGAAATCCTCCTGGTCCTGGTCCTGGCCGGCACCGCGGCCGTCGCCTATTCGATTCCCGTCAGCTTCGCCATCGTCTTCCTGGTCGGCGTGCTGACGGTTTCCTACCGCCAGATCATCCATGAATACCCGGAAGGCGGCGGCGCCTATATCGTGGCCCGCTCCAATATCGGCGAGTGGCCGGGACTGATTGCGGCCGCGGCCCTCATGATTGATTACGTCCTGACGGTGGCCGTCAGCGTTGCAGCCGGCGTGGCGGCGATCACCTCGGCCGTGCCGTCGCTCTACGAGCATCGTATCGCCATCGGCCTGGTGGCGATCGTGTTGATGGTCATGGTCAACCTGCGCGGCGTCCGCGAATCGGGGATGGTCTTCGCCATCCCCACCCATCTGTCCATTCTGGTCCTGCTGGGCATGGTCGGCGTGGGCGTCGCGCAGATCCTGCTCGGGCACACCCAGCCTGTGTCTCCGCAGGCCGGTCCCGATGGGACTCCCGTCGTCGAAAGCCTCACGGCCTTCCTGATTCTCCGGGCGTTTGCAGGCGGCTGCGCGGCCGTCACCGGAATGGAAGTCATTTCGAACGGCGTCAAGGCATTCCGCAAGCCCGAGCCCCATAACGCCTCGGTCACCATGCTCACGATGTCGCTCATTCTGGCGACCCTCTTCATGGGCATCAGCGGCCTGGCCTATTACTACGGCATCATTCCCAAGGCGGACGAGACGGTCGTCTCCCAACTGGCACGCACGATCTTCGGAGGCGGGCCGCTCTACTACGTGGCGCAGGTTTCCACCATGATCCTGCTGATCCTGGCGGCCAACAGCGCCTTCACCGGCTTCCCCCACCTGGCCTCTATTTTGGCCAGGGACAGCTTCATGCCGCACCAGATGGCGTCCTTCGGCGACCGACTGGTCTTTTCCAACGGCATCACGATCCTGGGCGTCCTGGCCGTGCTGCTCCTGATCCTCTTTCACGGCAACACCCACGCGCTGATCCCGCTCTATGCCGTGGGCGTGTTCGTGTCCTTCACTCTGTCGCAGGCCGGCATGGTCAAACGCTGGATGGTCAAGAAAGGCCCGCACTGGAGAAAAAAACTGATCATCAACGGGATCGGCGCCGTCACAACCGGCGTGGCCACCCTGATCATCGGCGGCACCAAGTTCATGCACGGCGCCTGGGTCGTCGTGGCCCTGACCGTGCCGATCATCATGTGGTTCCGGGCCATCCGCGCCCATTATCTAGCCGTGGACGAGCAAGTTACCCTCGAGCGCGACCATCGCCCGCCGATGCCGCGCAAGAATACCGTCATCATTCCGATCAGCGGCGTAAACCGGGCGGTCATCCGCGCCGTAGACTACGCGCGCAGCCGCGGGGCGGACATCCGCGCCGTGCTGGTGGATGTGGACAAGGAACACACGGCCAAGATCGAAATGCAGTGGGCCCAGTGGGGCTGCGGAGTGCAACTGGTCGTCCTCCCATCGCCCTACCGTTCGGTGCTGGTCACGCTGCTCGATTTCATCGAAGATACGTTGGACAAGGATCCGCATGGCTGGGTCACGGTGGTCATTCCTGAAATCCTCCCCGCCAGGTGGTGGCAGAATATTCTCCACAACCAGCGCGCGCTCATGCTGAAGGGCGCCCTGCTGTTCAAGGATCGAGTGGTCCTCACGGATGTGCCGTTCCA
>DASWIN010000294.1:0-35923 GCA_036397655.1 Nitrospiraceae bacterium
TGACGACCCGCTGGCAGACGGCGGTGGCTTCCGGAAGAATGTGCGTGCTCAGAATGACCGTGTGCGAGCCGGACAGGCTCTTGATCAATTCCCGGATCTCGATGATCTGCTTGGGATCGAGGCCGACGGTCGGCTCGTCCAGAATCAGCACGGGCGGATCGTGGATCAGCGCCTGGGCCAACCCCACCCGCTGCCGGTAGCCGCGCGACAGGTTGGCAATAACGCGGTGGCGCACGTCGCCAAGGGAGACCTGCTCGACGACCAGAGGAAGCCGTTCGCGGAGGCCTGCGCCCGTCATGCCCTTGAGCCGGCCCACAAAGGTCAGATATTCCGAAACAGTCAGTTCCTGGTAAACGGGCGGACTCTCCGGCAGGTAGCCGATCCGCCGTTTGACGTCCATCGGATGTTTGAAGCAATCGAAGCCGTCCACCGTGGCCGTGCCTTCGGTGGCCGGCATGAAGCAGGTGAGGATGCGCATCGTGGTCGTCTTGCCGGCGCCGTTCGGTCCCAGGAACGCCAGCACCTCGCCCTTGTTGACGGAGAACGTCACACGCTCGATGGCGGTTCGATCGCCGTACCGCTTGGTGATGTTTTGAACGTCGATCATGCGAGAGGAATGAACGCTGGATATTAACCATCGGCTTCCAGCCAGTCAAGTGACAGATGCAGCCGGCGTGACCTCTCCGTCCGGGCCCGACTTTGTTAGGGCAGGCAAATCTGCTATAGTCAACCCGCCGTTATTGCAAAGGGCCGTGTTTTCCAAGGAGGGTCTTGTGAAAAGGAATATCTGGACCATCGTGGCTGGATTCGGGCTCCTGGTTCTGACCGGCTGTGCCGGCAAGGGAGAGACCGTGATGCTGAATCTGCACGCGGCCCCGTCGGTCGAGGCGCCGAAGGCGGCGTTCCCGGCCGATACCATCGTCGTCGTGGCGGACTTCGAGGACGGCAGGCCGGACAAGCAGCGCGTGGGGGCCCGCGTCCACCGAGGCGGCGGCGAAACGGTGTTCAACGTGCCTGGCGGGACAATCGGCGCGGTGGTGGCCCAGGTGGTGACCGACTATCTCAAAAAGCGGGGATGGCGGGTGGAACTGGCCAGACCGGCTTCGGGGACCGCTCCCGATAACGGACCCCATGTGACCATTTCAGGAAAAATCCTGGATCTGTCCACCCATGCGGCCAGCTCCTTCGGCTCGACAAAGATCACGGCGTCGACGAAAACCATCATGGAAGCGGTGAATGCGGAAGACGGGAGCATCGTCCGGATAACGCTCGGCGGAGCCGGCACGCACACGGTCGTTGTGTTCGACCCGGAGGATGCCGCGGATCTGCTCAGTGCGGCGCTGTCGGAAAGCCTGGAGAAATTCGTGACGGAGACCAAAATCGAGAAGAAAAGGCTGCGGTTGAAGTAGCGCCTGTTACCGCTTCGCCGCGGGGGGCGATTCGAGCGTGCCAGTCTGCTCCAGCCGGTAAATATCGAGCATCGTCCGGCCGATCGCGACGATCAGCGGGCCCGCGACGATGCCCAGGATCCCGAAGACGCGAATTCCTCCCAGGACGCTGAAAAATACCAGCAGCGGGTGCAGCTTTGACCGGTCTCCTACCAGAATAGTCCGCAACACTTGGTCGAGCAGCGCGATAATCCCTCCGGCGATGCAGACAACCGCCATCTTCCCGTAGGCCCCGATGAACCACAGATAGGCGGCGCCGGGCACCCACACCAGCGACGCGCCGATCGCCGGGACGTAGGCGAGGAGGCCCATGATGGCGCCCCAGAGCGCCGGAGTGGGCAGGCCTGCGACCAAAAACGCGAGCCCGCCGACCGTGCCCTCAAGCAGCGCGACGATGGTATTGCCTTCAACGGAAGCCGTTACCACCTCGTCAAAACGCTGGAAGACGATGCGTTGTTGGCGCTGGGTGAGCGGGAGCGCGTTTTCGATCCAGCCGACCACGCGTTCGCCCTCCTGTAAAAAATAAAAGATGCAGACCATCATCAGGATGATCTGAAACAGGCCGATGACGACGTTTTGCGCGACGACGGTGCCTTCACTCAATACCCATGTGCCGATCTCCTTCACGTTGCCGGCCACCATCGCCTTCACGTTGGTCCCGGTCAGCCGTTCGTATTCCCGCAGCTGGTCCCTCATTAACGACAGCACCGGGGAGTCGCTCAGGCCTGCTTGCAACGACCCGCCTTCTTCAACCAGCGCCGAAACGGTCTTGTAGGTTTTCGCCAGTTCGCCGCCCAGGACGACCGAAAAATAGAGGAGCGGCAGGATGACGACCAGCGTCACGATGACGCACATCAGCAGCGCGCTCGCGGTGCGCCGCCCCTTGAGCAGGCGCGTGAGGCGGACCTGCATCGGGTGGAGCGAATAGGAGAGCACGGCGGCCCAGGCGATCGCGGTGAAAAACGGGCTGAAGGTTTGGAACAGGAGATAGGCGACCCCGGCGGCCAGGGCGAGACGCGCCAGCTTGGCCGCCTGCTCCGAATCCCGTTGCGCAGAATCGCTCATGCGCGGGCATCTTATGTATGCCTATGGAAATGGTCAAGCAACTTGCGTTTTGCCTTTTCGCGAACAACGCGAGGGCCTGTCCGGGAGATTTCCGCCCTGAACGGCGAAAGAGAACGGCCAGTCGGGTCAGTGCGTTGGACCCGCGACGCCGGCACCCGGAATGGTTGAGCGGCGTTGCGGTCTTTTGCGGCAGTCCTGGGGCAGCCAGATTGAGGGGAATCCCTGCTGCGAGGCTTGACTTCCGGAGCCGTTCCCCCGTATAGTGCGGGCACTTCATTCATCTTCAGAACAGCCTCAGCTCGCGGTTCTTATTACGTGAACCACAAGATGTAGGGATGGTTTAGGCCGCATAGGACTAGCCAAGGGGTCTACGCGGCGCATGAGGGATACCCAAGGGAGGACGATTGTGAACAGACAGCAAGGGTTTAGCCAGGCATGGGCGCTGCTGCTTGCGTGCGGTGTTGCCGTCAGCGCCTGTACGGTGTTGCCCAAGGGGCAGGCCGATCTGGATGTCAGCATGAAGGAACGGGGCATCGCCTCGTGGTATGGCGAGGACTTTCACGGATGGCTCACCGCCAACGGGGAGATCTACGACATGGAGGCGCTCACGGCCGCCCACCGGACTCTGCCGTTGGGGACGCGGGTGCTTGTGACCAACGTTGAAAACGGAAAGCAGGTCCATGTGCGAATCAATGACCGGGGGCCCTACCTCTACGGCCGCGTGCTGGATCTGTCCCTTGCCGGGGCCAGGGAGCTGGACATGGTGGAGACCGGCGTTGCCGCGGTACAAATCGAAGTGGTGGGTGATCAGGGCATGAGTCTCGTTTCTGCCGCCGATCTGATGCCGCTTCCGCTCGCCATGGGCGCCGGCGATGCCGGGGATGATTCCCTGTTCTTGGCGCAACCGCGCAAGGTGCGTGCACTGCGGACGCTGCCCAACGATCTTCGGCGTCAGCGGCGGGTCCGCCGCGCGGCGGATTTTCAGGCCGCGGAACGCCGCGCGTACCTGGTGGGCTCCCTCCAAATTCCCTGACAGGCCCGTCCGAAAGTCGTCACGTCATAAAGTCGTCACGTCCCCTGGGCGGAGGACTTTCAGACGTTCGGACTTTACGACTTTCGACTTCCTCCAATTGACATGCCGGAGGGGTCTCGACTAGACTGCGCGTGCAGATTATTCGTGTCTGTCTGTGCGGGATTAGCTTTAACGTGAGGAGTGTGGGGGAATGGCCAAGAAGAAGAAAGCTTCGCTGACGGATGAGGAAGCGCGGCTGAAAAAGAAGGTCGTGGAGAGACGCGGCAAGCTGGAGAATGCTGAAGGCGATGCGCCGTTTCGAAAATTGCATAAACGGTTGAAACGCGTCCAGCGCCTGCGACGCCGGCTGGCGACCCGGAAGCGGCATGCGATGGGGAAGAAGAAAGCCGACGCGGCTGAGAAGACTGCCGCTGCTCCAGCCGCCTAGACACCGGATCGTCCACCAATTGTCCACCACAGGTAATATGTCATGACTGAGCAACCAGAGCAGCCGGACGAATTCTCCATGTCAGACGCGCCGGAGGCGACGGACGCCCTGGCCGACCGGATGTCGGACGCGTTGGCCACGCCGCCCGAGCAGCCGTCCGCCGAGGCGCCTCCCGCGGAGACCGTCCTCGAAGAAGAGAAGGTCAAGGACGAGATCGACATCCAGATCGATCTGTTGAAGGACTCCGATTGGACCGTCCGCCGTGAAGCCGTCGTGACGCTCGGCGAGATGGGGGACGAGCGGTGCGTGGTCCCGCTCGTGACGGTGTTGCGGGACGGCGATTGGCAGGTCCGCGAAGCCGCCGTTGAAGCGCTGGGGCAGGTCGGTTCGCCAGCCGTCGAGTATCTCGTCAAGATGTTGCGGGATTGGGACATTCGCAAGTCCGCGATTCGTTGCCTCGGCAAGATCAAGGATGAGCGGGTACTCGATCCCCTGATGCAGCAACTGCATCATGACGAGTTCATGGACGATGCCACTGAGGCCTTGGTCGATCTTGGCTCCCCGTCGGTTGAACGGCTGGTGCAGGCGCTCAAGGACAAGAACGAGGTGGTTCGCAAGCAGGCGATCATTGCGCTGGGGCGGATCAAGGATCCATCCGCCATCGACCCGCTGATTGAGATGCTGAAAGACCCTGATTGGTTCGCCCGCCTGACCGCCGCCGCCGCGCTGGAGAAGATCGGTGACGAACGCGGACGTCAGGCTATCAAGCCGCTGATGAAGGATCCGGACCTTGTCGTGCGGATGCGCGTCGAGCGGATTCTGGCGGCGTGGAAGAAAAACAAGGAAACGGCGAACGCGTAATCGGGCGTGCTGGCTTATTTCTCCAGCAGCGCATCCAGTTCCTTTTGAATCCCGCTCATCTTCTCCCGGCTGACCGTCTTTCCCTTTGAGATTTCACCCTCGACCTCTTTGATCTTGGCGGCGAGCGCCTTGGCCCTGGCGGATCGACCGCCTTCTTCCCCGGTCAAGCCGGCCTGTTCCAGGTGCGTGACGGCCTCGGCCAGTTCCTTCGCGGCGTCTCCAAAGTTCTTGTCGTTGAGATCGGTGCGTGCCTCGAGCAGCCGCTCCTTCGCATCCACTACGCCCTGCCGGTATGTTAACGCGCGTTCCAGTGTCTGCGTCGAGTCGATAACATCGCGTGAGAGGTCCTTGGTCGTATCCAACACTTCCGAAGACAGTTCCTTGACGGCCTTTTTCACTTCCGCCGGGCGCTGGCCGGTATAGTAGCCCAGCAGGAACACGCCGCCCAGCAGCACGGTGACGCCGAGTAGTTTCAGCATGGGTCTCCCCCTCTGGCCTTGATTGTTCATGAGCCGTTCTGCTGCACACGCGGATACGCTACTGCGACGGGCATGCTCGCCGCTCGGTCAGTCAACGTACTGCAGGGAGTACGTCTTCCTCCCTCGCGACTGCGCGTGCCCCTCTCGTCACGCGTCTGCGCGAGTTCGCGACGAACTGTCATGAACAACCTAGGCCGTTCTGTCTGTGCCATGACGAGCCGTCACTTCGCGGTTAACAACCTGATCACACCGCCTGCCGCGGCGATCCGGATCGCCGGATCGGAATCGTCCAACGTCTGTTTCAACAAGGCCAATCCGTTCCGCCCGCCAAGCCTGCCGATCGCCAGCGCCGCCATCAGGCGGGGCTGCGGTTGTTGATCCTTGAGCAGCGATTCGACGACCAGGAGCCCTTTGCGGTTTCCAGACCGGGCCACCGCTTGCGCCGTCGCGCCGCGGACCGAAGGGTCCGGATGCTTGGCCAGGTCCGCGGCGAGCAGCACGGCTTCGGGATCGCCCAGCCGGAGCAGCGCCTCCACCGCGCCCACGCGAACCAGGTCAACGGGATCGCGGGCGGCCTGCCGGAGTACCGGCCGGACCCGGCCCAGTTTGAGCCGTCCGAGACTGGCTGCCGCGACGCTGCGGACACGGGGATCGTCGTCTTCCAGTGCGTGGAGCAATGCCGGCTCTCCCTTCGGGTCGCCGAGGTCGCCCAGGGCACCGGCTGCAAAGGCACGCACGGATGGGTCGGGATCGTACACGGATCGGCTCAGGATCGGCAAGCTGGCCGGCCGCTTCAGCAATCCAAGCGCGCCCAGCGCCGCCATGCGGATTTCAGAATTGGGCAGGGTGGTTTCGGCCGCGATGTCGTCGACGGCGTTCGGTTGTCCCATGCGGGCCAGGGCCGCCAGTGCGAAAATGTGCAGGACGCCTTCTTCGGACTTCGAGAGGCGGACGATCGAGGAGCGAATTCGGGGATCCACTTTTGATCCCACTGCGCTCACGGCGGCGATGCGGACGGACTGTGCGGGATCGTCCAGCGCGCGGGCAAGCGCCGACGTCGTGGCGGTGGACCCGACTCGCGCCAGCCCCTCGGCGGCCCTGGCGCGGACCATGACGGACGAGTCCAGGAGGCCGTCTTCGAACAGCGCCACGGCATCGCGCGGGGCGATCGCGGCCAGAGCCTGGTAGGCGGCGATGCGAAGATGTTCCTGGGGATCCCGCACGTGGCGGATGATGACGGCGCGCGCAAGCTCACGCAGCAGGCCGGCCTCGTCCGGCTTTCCCGAAGGAACGAGGCGCGCGTAGAAGGTGCGTGCCTGGTCAGGCCGCCCGACACGCAGGGCGCTGCGGACACCGGCGCGCAGCACTTCGGAAGAGAGAGGCTGGTCCGGGGCCGCTCCTTCCAGCAGGCGGACAACCTCGTCGAACCGGCCCTGCTGAAAGGCCTGCAATGCCTCTGTCTGAACCGGTGAGCCGGACCCGGTCGGTTCGGCCGAAGCGGTGGAAGCGGGCGGATCGAACCACGTCATGCCGAGCCCGCACCAGACAGCGATCGCCAGGATGCCGTGTCTGCGCATGGACACTACCAGCGTGGATCAGTTGGAGAGGCGGCCGGTCCGTAGAGGAGATCCATGTACTCTTTGACCATCCGGCGGGTGCAAAACCGCGGCGCGACCGTGCGGATGGCGTCCTTGACGATCTGAAGCCAGCCTCGCGGGATGCCGTCGCGGTCCCGGTCGTAATAGAGCGGAACGATGTCCTGTTCGAGCAGACGGTAGAGGTGCTCCGCGTCGTGCACGTCCTGGCTGTGCGAGTCGCCGAGGTGCCCCGACGGCGGAATAGCCCACCCGTTGGCGCCGTCATAGCCTTCCTGCCACCAGCCGTCGAGGACGCTCAAATGGGGCACGCCGTTGAGCGCGGCCTTCTGGCCGCTGGTGCCGCTGGCCTCCATCGGCGGACGCGGCGTGTTCAGCCAGATGTCTACGCCCCAGACCAGATACTTGGCCATGTGCATGTCGTAGTCTTCCAGAAAGGCGACGTGCCCGCCGAGGTCGTGGTCTTTGCAATAGGCATAGACCTGCTGGATGAACTGGCGGCCCGGCTCATCGGCCGGATGGGCCTTGCCCGCGAAGACGATCTGCACGGGACGCCAGCGGTCCTTCATCATCTGCTGGAGCCTCGTCAGCGTGCTGAAAATGAGTGTGGCCCGCTTATAGGTCGCGAAGCGCCGCGCGAAGCCGAGCGTCAGGGCATCCGGGTCGAGCAGCGTGCCGCTGGCCAATACTTGATGCGGTTGCATGCGCCCCTGCATCCAGGCCGCACGCGCCCGTTCGCGAATGAAGCTCATCAGTTTTCGCTTCAGCGCCTGCCGGACCGCCCAGAGTTCGCCGTCCGGGATATCAGCCACACGCTGCCAGATGGCCTGGTCGTCCGCCCGCTCGGTCCAGTCGGGGCCAAGGTGTTTGGCGTATAACTGGTTCAGTTCGGGCGAGATCCATGTCGGTGCATGGATCCCGTTCGTGATGCTCCGGATGGGCACGCGGTCCTCCTCGAGGCCCGGCCAGAGGCACCGCCACATGGAACGGGAGACGCGGCCGTGTTCGCGGCTCACGCCGTTGACATGCCCGGCCAGCCGCATCGCCAACGCCGTCATGTTGAAGCCGGCGCTCGGATTGTCGGGATGCGCGCCCAGCTGCAGGAAGGCTTCCCGCGTCATGCCGAGCTGGTTCCAATAGTTTTCGAAGTACTCTTCGATTTGGTGGAACGAAAACACGTCGTGGCCGGCCGGCACCGGCGTGTGCGTCGTGAAGACGGTGCTCCGGCGGACCAGTTCGACTGCCTCGGCATGGGAGCGGCCGGCCTGTACGAATTCGCGGACCCGCTCAAGCGTCAGGAAGGCGGAGTGGCCTTCGTTGGCGTGCCAGACGGCGGGCGAGAGGCCCAGCGCCCGGAAGACATGCACTCCGCCGACGCCGAGCAGAATTTCCTGGCGCAGGCGGACGTTGTGGTCTCCACCGTACAGTCGGGCGGACAACTCGCGGTCCCAGGGCTGGTTCTCGGGCACATCGGTGTCGATGAGATAGAGCGTCGCGCGTCCGACGCGCACCTGCCAGACGATGGCGACGATCGTGTGACGATCCATCGGGACGCTGATCCGGCAGGGCTGTCCGTCCGGCATCAACGCCCGCTGGACGGGCGACTCAAGCCGGTTGAACGGTTCGTACTCCGCCTCCTGCCAGCCGTCCGGCGACATCCGCTGGTGAAAGTAGCCCTGCGGATACATGAAGCCGATTCCGACGAGCGGAATGCCGAGGTCGCTGGCCTCCTTGCAGTGGTCGCCGGCCAGGACGCCCAGGCCGCCGCTGTAAATCGGGATCGAGCTGTGCAGGCCGAACTCGGCTGAAAAATACGCCACCTTGCTGTCGGCCAGGTGCGGGTAGCGGCCGGCAAACCACGTGTCCGAGGCGCCCATATACTCGTCGAAGGCCTTGAGCACGGATGCGTAGAGGCGGATGAAGACGGGATCATCGTTGAGCGACGCCAGCCGTTCCGGTTTCAGGTCGTGCAGCAGTTTGACGGGATTATGGTGCGTCAGGCGCCAGAGGGTGGGATCAATGGTTTCAAACAGCCGTCGTGCGTCCGGCTTCCAGCTCCACCAGAGATTATAGGCCAGTTCCTGCAAGCGGGTGAGTCCGCCGGGACGCTGGTCATTTGATGCCGCCTCGTTCATCGAGCCTTGCTGCTCATGCGTTCCCCGCCTGCTGATGCCAGGCGGACCATTCGGGCGAGAAGGCCACGGAGGCGTACCGGGATCCGAGGATGTGGGAGACGCGATTCATCAGTTTGTTCAGTTCCTGCTTCTGCTCGGGCGTCAGGTCCTGCCGGAAGCGGGGATGCAGCCCCCATCGAGTTTCAATTTCTTCCCCCTGAATCGTGGACATGATGCTGATCAGTTTAATCTCGTTGCCGGTCGCGCCTCCCATCGCAGGGGACACGCGCGCATCGGCGGCTGGATCGGTCTGGGCCGCTCCCGGCGTGGCCGATTCGAGCAGGCCCTTCATGGCGGGAATGACCGCGTTGCCGCACAGCGTGGCGGCCGAGATCACCACGCCGTCGCCCTGCGCGCCGACCAGATGCGCCACGGTCTCGCCGAACGTCTTGAAGTACTCCTCCTTCTGCTGGCTGTCTTCGGTGACCAAGAACTTGAACCGTTCGTAGCGCTCGCGGCTTTGGGCCACGGTCGCTCCGATTGCGAGCACGACTTCCATCTCATCCGTGTCCGGTCCCAGCGCCGGCGCCAGGACATTCTTCAGTTGCTGCGTGACGGCGTCCTCCAGGCCATCCATGAAAATCGGCTGATCCTTGAGCGGGATATAGTGCGCCGACAACCGATCGGCCAGGTTGAACAGCAACTGGAGAAACTCCAGATAGATTTCCCACTCGCCGGATTTCTTGATCTTCATGGCCTGCTCCGGCGCGCTGCGCTTGATCATCGTGACGGACTCGCCGGAGACGGCCACCATCAGCGAAGACAGATCGCGCAGGACGCTGGAGTACGGACCCTGTGATGCGGACATCGGATCCTCCACAAACTTAATGGCTCATTATATACAAGTCCGATGCAGGCTTCTACCCAAAACGCTACCTCTAGTGGGGTGGGGATGCTCATTGCGCTAAGGGCAGGGGTATGTTATACGTGCCTTCGCCTCGCTTCGGCGGCCTTTACCCGTCATGTTCAAGGAGATTCATGGATCGGGAGATCAAGCCCTACGTACTGAAAAAGTCGGCGGAGGAGTCTCAACCGGCCAGGTTGTCGCTGGACTACGCCGCTGCGCTGAATCCACAACAGCTGGCGGCCGTCACGGCAGCCGACGGGCCCTCGCTCGTGATCGCCGGCGCCGGGAGCGGCAAGACGCGCACGCTCATCTACCGTGTGGCCTATCTCATCGACAAGGGGGTGGATCCCGCGACCATTCTCCTGCTGACCTTCACGCGCAAGGCGGCGCAGGAGATGCTCCAGCGGGCGGGGCTGCTCATCGGCGCGCGCAGCGAACGGGTCGCCGGCGGAACGTTCCATTCAGTCGCCAATACGCTCTTGCGCCGGTACGGGCGGCCGATCGAACTGGAGCCGGGCTTCACCATCCTGGACCGGGGCGACGCCGAGGACTTGATCGCGCTGGTCCGCAACCAGCTCGGGCTCAACGAAAAAGACAAGCGGTTTCCGCGCAAGGGGACGATCGCGGAACTCTTCAGCAAGTGCGAGAACACGCTTTCCAGCCTGGAGGACGTGCTGCTCGGCGAGTTTGCTCACTTTGCGGAGCACCTCGGCGATCTCGAAAAACTGAAGAAGGCCTACGTCGCAGCCAAGCGGCAGAAGCAGCTGCTGGACTACGATGACCTCCTAGCCAAGCTCAGGGAGTTGCTGGCCGCGCACGAGGCGACCAGGCAGGCGATCTCGCAGCACTTCCGTTACATTCTTGTGGATGAGTATCAGGACACCAACCGCCTGCAGGCCGATCTGGTCCGCAAGCTGGCCGCGACGCACGAGAACGTGATGGCCGTCGGGGATGATGCGCAGAGCATCTATGCGTTTCGCGGCGCCACATTCCGGAACATCATGGACTTCCCGACGCTGTTTCCGGGCACGAAGGTCTACAAGCTCGAAGAAAACTATCGCAGCACGCAGCCGATCCTGAACCTCGCCAACGAAATCATCCAGGGCGCGACCGAGAAATACTCGAAGCACCTCTTTACGCGGAAATTGGACGGCCCCTTGCCGGCGCTGGTGCAGGCGGCGGGGGAAAATGCCCAATCGAGGTTCATCGCGCAACGGATTCTCGAATTGCGCGAGGAAGGCGTCCCCCTGGACGAGATGGCCGTGCTTTTCCGGTCGAGCTTCCATTCATTCGATCTAGAAATCGAACTGTCCAGACGGAACCTCCCGTTCGTGAAACGCGGCGGGTTCAAGTTCATCGAGACATCGCATGTGAAGGATCTGCTCGCCCACCTTCGCGTCATCGAGAATCCGCTCGACGCGGTGAGCTGGAACCGCCTCCTGATGCTGGTGGAGGGCGTCGGACCCAAGAAGGCGCAGGACCTGATCGCGTCATTCGTGCGAAGCGAACAGCCGCTGGCGGCGCTACGGGAGGTGAGCGGGCGGTCGTCGCGTCCCCTCAAGGACCTGGCGATCATGCTGGAGGAGGCGGGACGGTCGCAATCACTCACGCCGGCCGAACAGGTGAACGAGGTCTATCGCTATTACCTGCCGATTCTCAAGGAGCACTATGACGATTATCCCAAACGGATGCGCGACCTGGAGCATCTTTATACAATGGCCGAGCGGTACGCCGGGCTGAACGACTTTCTCGCCGACCTGGCGCTGGAGCCGCCGGATCAAAGCGTGGCCGGGGTCGAGGCGGGCGACCGGGACGACGAACGACTCGTGCTCTCCACCATTCATTCCGCCAAGGGGCTGGAATGGCAATGCGTGTTCATGATCTGGGTCGTGGACGGTCGGTTCCCCTCGGCCTATTCCTTTTTGTCGGAAGAGGAATTGGAAGAGGAGCGGCGTCTCTTCTATGTGGCGGTGACGCGCGCCAAGAAGCATCTGCATCTGACGTATCCGATCAATATTTACGACAAGGCAACGGGGTCGGTCCTGTCGAAACCGTCGCGCTTTCTCGACGCCGTGCCCTCCACTATGTTAGATACATGGGCATTAATTGAGGAGAGCGGGTACCATCATTAGGATTCATAGGCCATCCTGGTTGAAATCCTCTCGCTGCCTCGTCACACGCAACCTCGGACATGACACGCGTGAGCCTCGGAGAAGGATATCCTTGTGACGTGGATTGACCGGTTCGTTACAATCTGTCTGATCATGTCGGCCGCCTCGCCGGTTTGGGCGGAGCCACTGCAGCCGGCGTCCGATTTGACGCGGCTGCCACTGGCTGCGCTCATCAGCCAGTCCGAAGAACTGGGCCTGCCCACCAAATTTCTCAGGGAACTGCCGCCGGACTTCGTGACCGTGACCTTCGAGGATCTCCATCGCTGGGCGGCGGAATACCATCCGGAAGAGCACCACATGATCCTGAACCGGGCCTTGTCCTTCAACCAGGCGGCCGGGACGCTGCGGCCGCTCACGAAGATGACGGCCCTCGAAGCCGGCAACCTCTATCATGAGCTGTATCACGCCTACATGGATTACCTCGAAACGAATCCGCCCGATCCGAACACGGATGGCGGGCGTCTGCTTGCGTCGGCTCGGGAACTGCAGAAGTGCCGCTATGCCGAAGTGAAGATCACGCCGGTCCTGCAGCGGAGGACCTCCACCGAAGTGCGGTATTTATCCGAGAAGGAAGCGTGGGAAACGCAGCACGAGACCTGGGGGGTGTTTGTCGGCTGGGCCATCTGGACGAAGCTCGAATTGGTCGCGTCCCGCGGCAAGCCGGGCCTCGTGACGGAAGGATGGCTCAAACGCCTGAAGAAGGCCGACCACGACGGCATTCTCGTCGGCTACTACGAGCCGGAGGAGCCGAACGAACGCAAGCTGACACAGAAGCGCTACCTCGCGCCGGCTTACCGAATTTCACCAGAGGAAATCAGAGCGATCATGATCCTGCTGTTCGGAGAGCCGGCCGATGCGGCCGACCGCGCGACCGCTGCCGCGCAACCTGCATCGCGGAAGAACGCGCCGGTTTCATCCGTCTGCAAGCCATAAATCCGCCCCCGCCCGTCCTCGGATTCGCTTGATTCTGCCTTGACTTACGAGCCCTGTGGACAGTACACTTGCCGATAATATTTTTCAGTTTTTCCTGATCGGATTTGATGGGATAGGAACGTTTGGACGATGCTCGATACGCTCAGCCGGAAGTTTGACCAGATCCTGAAAAAACTCCGCGGACAGGGAGTTTTGACGGAACAGAACATCGCCGATGCGCTGAAAGAGGTGCGGCTGGCGCTGCTTGAGGCGGACGTCAACTTCAAGATCGTGAAGGATTTCATCGAGCGTGTCCGGGTGAAGGCCGTCGGGCAGGAGGTGCTGCAGAGCCTTGCCCCCGGACAGCAGGTCGTCAAGATCGTCTGGGATGAACTTCGCGATCTGATGGGGCATGAGCAGTCCGGCGTGAAGCTGGCGTCCGAGCCGCCCACGGTGATTATGATGGTCGGCTTGCAGGGCGCCGGCAAGACGACTTCTTGTGGAAAGCTGGCGAAGCTGTTCAAGCATCAAGGCAAGCGCGTGCTGCTGGTGGCGGCCGATCCTCGGCGCCCTGCGGCGGTTGAACAGTTGGCGAGC
The DNA here is from genome assembly GCA_036397655.1 of Nitrospiraceae bacterium. Taxonomy (GTDB): domain Bacteria; phylum Nitrospirota; class Nitrospiria; order Nitrospirales; family Nitrospiraceae; genus 2-02-FULL-62-14. The sequence goes on from DASWIN010000294.1 coordinate 13,610, forward strand.
CTCGGGGCCACACTGGACGTGCCCGTGCATCGGGCCGAGTCGGCACAGGCCGAGGTCGCGCAGACCTGCCTCGACGGTGTCCTGCGAGGCCGGGAGCAGGGCTTCGACGTGGTCGTCCTAGACACGGGCGGGCGCCTGCATATTGATGACGAGCTGATGGGCGAACTGGCGGCGGTCAGGCAGGCGGTGACCCCGCATGAAGTGCTGCTCGTGGCCGATGCCATGACGGGGCAGGACGCTGTGACCATGGCGGAGCAGTTTGAAGGCAAGGTCGGGCTCACCGGCGTGATCCTGACCAAGGTCGAGGGCGACGCGCGCGGCGGTGCGGTGCTCTCGATCCGGGCCGCGACCGGCAAGCCGGTCAAGTATCTGGGCGTCGGAGAAAAGCTGGATGCGCTGGAGCCGTTTCATCCGGACCGGATGGCATCGCGCATTCTGGGCATGGGTGATGTGCTGTCGCTTGTCGAGAGGGCGCAGGATGCCTTTTCGAGGGAACAGGGCGAGGCGCTGCAGAAAACGCTGACGTCGAAAACCTTCACGCTGGAGGATTTTCGCGACCAGATCGGGCAGGTGAACAAGCTGGGTTCGATGGACGAGATTCTCGGCATGCTGCCCGGCGGGCAGCGGCTCAAGGATCTGGCCGGCAGCGACGGCGTGCCGGAGAAAGAGATTGCGCGGACGGTGGCGATCATCAACTCGATGACGACGCGGGAGCGCCGGGACCATACGATGCTCAGCGGCAGCCGGAAGAAGCGCATCGCGCGTGGCAGCGGGACCAGCGTGCAGGACGTGAATCGCTTGATTAAACAGTTTTTGGGCGCCCGCACGATGATGAAGGCGATGTCGGGCGGAGGCGGGAAGCGGCAGTTGGCACAGATGTTGGGCATGCGGTGAGCAGGGGCAACTTGGTTGAAGGAGGATACAGTGGCGGTTCATTTACGGTTGTCGAGAGGCGGACGAAAGAATCTGGCATTCTACCGGCTGGTGGCGGCGGATTCCCGCAAGCCGCGGGACGGTCGGTATTTGGAAATCCTGGGCACCTATGATCCGGCCAAGCATCCGCCGGTCGCGGAGCTCAAGCAGGAGCGGATTCTCGATTGGCTCAGCAAGGGCGCGCAACCGTCGGTGACGGTGCGGACGCTGTTGAAGCGGGCCGGGGTGATCAAGAAGTAGGACGGGGATGACCGAGCCGGTTGAATTGGTCGCGATCGGTGTGATCCAAAAGTCGTTCGGCGTGCGCGGTGAAATGCGCGTCCGGTCATTGAGCGACGTGCCGGGCCGGTTCGAAGGGCTCACGCGTGTGACGTTGGAAGGCCCGTCGGGAATGATGAAGCAGGCCACGGTTCGAAGCGTGCGGGGGATGCGCGGGTCGTATGTGCTGGGCCTGGACGTCTGCTCGACGCCGGAAGATGCGGCCCTGTTTCGAGGCTGGACGGTCAAGATTCCCCAGGGCTCGGCACCGCCGTTGCCGCAGGGGCAGTATTACCAATACGAATTGATCGGTCTCTCGGTGCAGGACGCGGGCGGCCGTCAGCTGGGAACGCTGGAGGAGATTTTGGAGACGCCCGGCCATCATGTGTTCATCGTGCGTGGCGAACAGGGCGAAGTCCTGATCCCGGCCTCGAAGGATGTGGTGGCCTGCGTGGATCTGCCGAGCAAAACGATGACGGTTCGATGGACTGCGGACGTGACGGCAACGGAGACGGCTCGTGTTGCGCTGTGACGTAATTACGTTATTTCCCGATCTGGTACAGCCGGTGCTGGAGCAGAGCATGCTCAAGCGCGCGCAGGACAAGGGGTTACTCGAGGTCCGCGTGCATAATCTTCGCGACTATACCGAGGGCCGTCATCTGGTGGCGGACGACACGCCCTATGGCGGCGGGGCGGGAATGGTCATGAAGGCGGAACCGGTGTTTGGCGCGGTCGAGGCGTTGCGCCGGCAGTATGGAGAGTCGAAGGCCGGAACATCCCTGCGCCTGTTGCTGCCGTCGCCCCAGGGGCGGCCGTTCACCCAGCGGTTGGCAGAGGAATTTCGGGATGAGCGGCGCCGGCTGGTGTTTGTGTGTGGGCATTATGAAGGGATCGACGAGCGGGTACGGATCGGGCTCGAACCCGAAGAAATTTCGATCGGCGATTACGTGCTGACCGGCGGAGAGTTGCCGGCGCTCGTGATGATCGACGCGGCGGTGCGCCTGATTCCCGGCGTGCTCGGCGATCCGGAATCCGCGGAGCGCGACTCGTTTGCCGAGTCGCTGCTGGATTATCCGCATTACACGCGGCCGGCCGAATTGCGCGGCTTGCCCGTTCCGGAGGTCCTGTTGTCCGGCAATCATGAAGCCATCCGACTGTGGCGGCGTAAGGAAGCGTTGCGAAGCACGTACCGAAAGCGTCCGGATCTGCTGCGGGACCGGTCGCTGCCCGACGAGGATCGGCGGTTGCTTGAGGAGATTGTCAGCGAAGAGGCGAAAGAAGCATCGGTATAGTCCTGATAGTTTTTGGGAGGAGGGAGAGGGACATGAATCAGCTAGAGCGGATCCAGCGGTCGATGGTCAAGAAAACCATGCCGGTGTTCGAGATCGGTGATACCGTGCGGGTCCACGTCAAGGTGATCGAGGGCGACAAGGAACGAATCCAGGTGTTCGAAGGCGTCGTCATCGCCCGCAAGGGCGCGCGAAACAGCGAGACGTTCACCGTGCGGAAGATTTCCTACGGCGTGGGGGTCGAGCGGATTTTTCCGGTCCACTCGCCGATCGTGACGCGTGTGGACGTGGTGCGGCAGGGCAAGGTGCGACGGGCCAAGCTCTATTACCTGCGCGCCAAGAAGGGCCGGACGGCCAAGCTCGAGGACCGCGAGTTCGTGCAGGCCGAAACCGCGCCGGCGGCGCAGGCGCAACCGAGTGAAGCCGCGATGCCTGCGGGTGATCCAACGGTCGAACCGGCTCCGGCGAAAGCCAAGGCGGCACCGGCGGCAAAGCCGGCCGCAAGGGCCGAGACCAAGCCGGCGAAACCCGCGCCAGCAACGAAAAAATAGGATGGTGTTTGTACACGCGGGGCGCCGTGAAGCCGACGGACCTCTTCGAAACTGAAGCACGGCGATGCGGGTATCGGCTTGTCGCGGGTTTGGACGAGGCCGGGCGGGGACCGCTGGCCGGCCCGGTCGTTGCCGCCGCCGTGATTCTGCCTCGCCGGTGCCAGCTCGCCGGTCTCAATGATTCCAAGCAGCTCACGGCGATGGAGCGGGAACGGCTGTACGGCGAAATCCAACGGCGGGCCGTGGGGATTGGAGTCGGGCAGGCGAGCGAGCAAGAGATTGACGCCATGAACATTCTGGAGGCGACGCGGCTGGCCATGCGTCGGGCGATCCAGGCGCTGCCGTCCCTGCCGGATTATCTGCTGCTCGATGCGCTTGAACTCCACGCCGTTCCGCTCCCGCAACGCGCCATTATCAAGGGCGATGCCTTGTCGGTCTCGATCGCCGCGGCCTCGGTGGTGGCCAAGGTCACCCGGGATCGGGTGATGGAGGCGTACCACCGGCAGTATCCGCAGTACAATTTTCAGGCGCACAAGGGTTACGGGACTGCCGAGCATCTGCGCATGCTGGCCGTGCACGGCCCCTGCGCGATCCACCGGCGCAGTTTCCGACCGGTCGGCGACGCCTTGACGGCTGCGGAACAGGCGGTGCCATGAGTCTGGCCGGGCGTCTTTTCGGACAGGCGGCTGAATCGGAGGCCGAGCGGTATCTGCGGCGCAAGGGCTACCGCATCCTGGAGCGCAACGAGCGCGCGCCGTTGGGGGAGTTGGATCTCGTGACGCGATCGGGAGCGGTGCTGGTGTTCGTGGAGGTCAAGGCGCGCGGGACGTCGTCCCACGGCGGGGCGGTGGAGGCGGTGGATGGCCGCAAGCAGGCGAGGCTCATCAGGTTGGCGGCGCAGTACCTCGCCCGTCACCGGTTGCACGATCAACCCTGCCGGTTCGACGTGATCCTGTGCGCGGGAGGAACGGATACGCCGCAGGTGGTCGAGCATATCGAGCATGCGTTCGAAGTGCCGGGAGATGATTTGCGGTGGTGAAAAGGAAAATGGTTCATGGTCAATGGGTAATGGTTTATAAGAAGAAACTCGGAGTTCGAAGCTCTATTTCATCAACCATGAACCATCACCCATTAGTTTCCACCATTGCTCCACGATGATTCAAATCTTCCATGTCACCAAGCATTACGACCGGCGACCCGCTCTCACGGACGTCAATCTCCAGTTCGGCAAGGGCGAGTTCGTGCTGCTCATGGGGCCCAGTGGCGCGGGCAAGACGACCCTCCTTAAACTGCTCTATTGCGCGACGTCGCTCGACGAAGGGCAGATCCTGATCCAGGGGCGCAACGTGGCCCGCCTCAAGCCCTCCGCCGTGCCGTACCTGCGGCGGACCATGGGGGTGGTGTTTCAGGACTTCCAGCTGCTTCCGAAAAAGAGTGTATACGAGAACGTGGCGCTGCCCCTGTTCGTGCAGGGGCTCTCGACGTTCGAAACGCGCCGGAAAGTGATGGAGGCGTTGAAGGCCGTCGGCGTCGACCACCGGAAGGAAAGCCGCCCGACCATGCTGTCGGCCGGCGAGCAGCAGCGCGTGTGCATCGCCCGTTCGATCGTCAACAGTCCGATCATCCTGCTGGCGGACGAACCCACGGGCAACATGGATGCGGAGCTGGCCCGCGAGATCGTGGAATTGTTCAAGACGATCAATGCGCGGGGGACGACGGTGCTGGTGGCCACGCATAACCGGCAGGTCATCGAGCAGGTCGGCCGTCGCGTGGTCACGCTGGATCAGGGGAAGGTCGTGTCGGACGAGGGGAAAGGGCTGTGAGGAGACTGATCCATTTTCTGCGGGAAGCGGTGTCAAATATCCGGTTGAACCGGACGACCACGATCATTGCCGTCGCCACGACGGCTTTCACGCTGGCCTGTTTCGGCGTGTTCCTGCTGCTCTATTTGAATCTGCGGGAGATGGCGACGTCGTTGCAGAGCGACTTCAAGGTCGTGGTGTATGTGAAGGACGGCACCCCGCCGCCGGGGTTGTCCGAACTGCAGAAGCTGCTCAAGGCCGATCCGGGCGTGCAGGCCCTCGTCTACGTCTCGAAGGAACAGGCGCTGGCCGATTTCCGCGCGCAGTTTCCCGAAGAGTCGCATTTGCTCCAGGGATTGGGGGAGAATCCGTTGCCGGCGTCTTATATCGTCACGCTCACCCCGTCTCAGCGCTCGCCCGACGGCGTGCGCCGTTGGGCCGAGCGGTTCAAGTCGGCGCCCGGGGTCGAACAGGTCCAATACAGCCGTGATTGGATCGATAATCTCACCACGATCGTCGGCTATCTCGAGCTGGCGGCGGTGGGCATCGGCTCGGTGCTGTCGGCGGCGTCGATCACGATCATTGCCAGCACCATCCGGCTGACGCTCTATGCCCGGCGGGATGAAATCGACATCATGCGGTTGATCGGGGCCACGGCAAGTTTCATTAAAATTCCGTATTTGATCGAAGGCGCCATGTTGGGCGTCATGGGGAGCGCGGTGTCGCTCGTCATGTTGAAAGGGGGCTTCGAACTGTTCCGCGCCCGTCTCGGCATGCCGGGCCGGTTTCTGGGCATCGAATCGGGCGTCCACTTTTTTTCGGGCCAGGTGGCGGTCTTGATTCTGGTCGCGGGCCTGGTGCTGGGGTTTGTCGGGAGCCTCGTATCCGTGCTGGACCTCGGGAGGGCCAAGTCGTGACGGTGGGCAGAGGTTGGCAACTCGCGGTGATGGGCGGGGTGGCCGCCGGACTGCTGATGGCCTCCCCCGTCGGAGCGAGAAAGGACAAGCCGGATCCACTGACGCAGAAAATCGAGCGCCAGCGCCACGCCCTCGACAAAATTCAGGAGGAGATCAAGGAGAAGAAACGGTCGTCCGTGCGGGCGGAAAAAAAGATGGAATCGGCGCTCGAATCCATCGAGGAACTGGACGCCCGGCTGATGCAGAGCCGTCTGGAGCGGCAGGAAATCGGCCGCAAGCTCAAGCAGAAGGATCGCGAAGTGGAGGAGATCAACGCCACGCTGACGTCGTTGCGGAACCGCATGGGCGAGCGGCGGCGTTCGATCCTCGCCCGGCTGCGCCTCCAATACATGGAGGGCCGGATGGGGGCGCTGAAAGTGCTGCTGGAGTCGGACTCGTATGCCGATCTCCACCGGCGGTTCCAGTATATGTCGGCCGTCTCCCTCCGGGAGTATGAGCTGCTCCGGGACTACCAGCAGGATGCCGGGCGGTTGGAGCAGGTCGAGCAGCAGCGGGCCGCGGCCCGTGACGCCATGCTGTCCCTCAAAGAGGACACGGAGCGAAAGTTGAGCGAGGTTCAAGAGGGCAAGCGAAGGAAAAACCTCTTCCTGGCCAAGATCACCGATCAAAAGGAATCGTATGACCGGATGGTGGACGAACTGGAGCGATCGGCCGGCCGCGTGGATTCACTGCTGAAAGAGCTGCTTGAGCAGCGGGCCAAGCAGGCCACCGCACAGATCAAACAGCGGGGCGGCAAAGCGCAGTCGTTGCTCGGCCGGTTCCTCTGGCCGGCGGAAGGGGAAATCGTCGCCCACTTCGGGCGCCAGAAGCATCCCCAGTTCAACACCTACGTCCACCGTAAAGGCATTGACATCCGGGCGCCGGAGGGAAGCGGAATCCGAGCGGTGATGGCCGGCACGGCGGTGTTCGCCGACTGGCTGAAGGGCTACGGGCTGGTGGTGATCCTGGACCACGCCAACGGGTTTTTTTCGTTGTATGCCCATGCCTCCGTGCTGGTCGTGAAGTCGGGCGATCAGGTGCAGGCGGGTCAGACCATCGGCACCACCGGCGACACGGGTATGACGAGCGACAACACGCTGTACTTCGAGTTGCGGGAAGGCGCGGAACCGGTGGACCCGCTGCTCTGGCTCGCCAAGCGTAAATGAACGCCTGAACGCAGGAAAGGAATCGTACGCATGGAACAAGGACAGCCTCGCCGGACCTGGTATCTGATTGCGATCATGACGCTGTGCCTCGGCGTGCTCATCGGGAAGGGATGGGAGCGGACGGGGCACGCGACCGAGACCTACGAGGAGCTGAAAACCTTCTCCGAGGTCCTGAGCCAGATTCAGAAACATTACGTGGATGAGGTGAAGGTCAAGAACCTCGTGCAGGGGGCCATGCGCGGCATGCTGTCCACGTTGGACCCGCACTCGGCATACATGACACCGGAGATGTACAAGGAGATCCAGGTCGAGACGAAGGGGGAATTCGGCGGCGTGGGCATCCAGATCGGGGTCAAGGATAATCGGCTCACGGTGATCGCGCCGATCGAGGGCACGCCGGCCTACAAGGCCGGGATCAAGGCGGGCGATTTCATCATCAAAGTGAACGACGAGCCGACCAAGGATCTGACGCTGCTCGACGCCGTGCAGCGCATGCGCGGCCAGAAGGGAACCAAGGTGACGCTCACGGTTCAGCGGGAGGGGACGCTGGATCCGCTTGTCTTTGCCCTGATCCGGGATATCATCAAGATCGAGAGCATCCGCTTCAAAGTGATCGAGAACACGGTCGGGTACATCCGGCTGACGCAGTTTCAGGAATCCTCGGCGAAGGACTTGGACAGGGCGATGAAGCAGTTCCAAGGGCAGAAGCTGCAGGCGCTGGTGCTGGATCTCCGGAACAATCCCGGCGGTTTGCTGACGTCGGCTGTGGAGGTGTCGGAGCAGTTCATCGGAGGCGGGAAGCTGATTGTCTATATCAAGGGACGGGACGGGCGGAAGGACGAGTATTTCTCCAAGACGAAGGAACAGCTGGCCGACTATCCGATGATCGTGCTGGTGAACGAAGGATCGGCCAGCGCCTCGGAAATTGTTGCGGGGGCATTGCAAGACTGGGGACGGGCCGTGGTGCTCGGGGCGACGACGTTCGGCAAGGGATCCGTGCAGACGATCCTCCCCCTGTCGGATGGTTCGGGGCTGCGATTGACGACAGCCAAGTACTACACCCCGAAGGGACGGTCCATTCAATCCACGGGCATCACCCCGGATATTGCCGTCAAGGCACAGCCGCAAGTCGTGGCCAAGGCGGGCGAGAAGGACGGCAAAGCGGCCGACGCAAAGACGGCAAAGCCGCAGGGACCCAAGGACGCGCCACCGGCCGCCAAGCCCGGTCCGGACACCGCGCCGAAGAGCAATGGAACGCCTGCCGATTTTGGCGAGACGCCGATCGAGGAGGACCTCCAGCTTCAGAAGGCGGTTGAGCTGCTCAAGACGTGGAAAATCTTCAAGGAGCTGAAGCCGACGACCGCGGCTGTGCCGGCGCAGTCGTAAGCGGAACGGCTCGCGAACGGAGGGAGCGAGCTGGCAACCCAGTCTCCCTTCGTGCTCGCAGAAGGCGCACCTTCACACCCACCCGCCCCGGGCGCGCCAAGACGCGCCTCCTTACCCGTGGCAGACGGTGCTCCTTCGATGCGCGCAGTTGAAGGGAGACCGGGCTGCCGCTCGAAAGAAAAGGAATCCTCCCCCACAAAATAAAAAACCGAACCGCGACAGGCCGCTTTAAAGCCCGTCGCCTTTAACGCTTCGCCAAGCTCAGCGGGCAACTTCCATAATGAGAGCCCTCCACCCCTGATGCCCGCTCCCCTTAATAGATTCCGAACAGGCTGGCAAGGTTGCGAGGGCACGGGCTATTGGCGTAGCCCATTAAATGTGGCGGAGCGTTAAAGGCGACGGGCTTTAAAGCGGCCCGTCGCCTTTCCATTTAAGAAGCGGGGTGGCGAGGTCGAGCGGACGTTGCCGGAGAAGCGGGGCACCCACCGAGGCTTTAGCGGGAAGGAAAGCTGGAACTGACCAAGGCACCGCGGTCAACGACCGCGGCCGCGGGAATTCCAGAAGGCTTCCGTCGGCTAAAGCCCGGAGGGGTCGCTTCGAGAGGCGGGGACGCGAGGGCCTTGCCACCCGACTTCCTACGTTCGTCGGAGCGATGCACCCTTCGTCAGCCGTTCTCGTGTTGGCGCATGGCCTGGATCGCCGCCAACAGGGTGTCCTCGTTGACGGCAAGTCCGGGCAGCGTCCGCAGCATGTGCGAGCGCACCAGCGTTTCCAGGTCGTCGAGCGTGCGGATGCCCAGCCGTCCGTAGAGGTGCCGCACCAGATTCTCCGACAAGCCAGGCAGGGTGGCCCAGGCGGCGATGTCCGGCGGCAGTGGAACGGGGGTGGCGGACCTGTCTTGAACCGCTCCGGTCGCCAGGAATTCTTCGATTTTCGCTGAGAGTTCCCGGCCGATGCCGGGGATGGTTTGCAGCTCCCCCCTCGCGGCGATCTCGGCGATGTTCTCGTGGAGATTCAGCATCGAAGTGGCCGCGCGGCGGTAGGCTCGAACGCGATGCGGGTTCGCATCCTGATCTGCCAGAGAATCCGCCATGGATTGAAAGTGTCCGGCCAGTTGCCGGTTCCGTTCGTGCATACTCCCTATAATAGTAGGAAACAGGGGTGGGACGAAAGTTTCTACCCGGTCAAACCGTCGGGAGCCCTCGGTTGACAAGGCGTTTCTGTGTTTCGTACGATGGGCGCACACGGGATCACGATGATGCGGGTGCACGTGAATGGAGAGCAGCGGACGGTGGCCGCCGGAGTGACGGTGGCCGGGTTGCTGACGGAGCTGGACATCCGTCCGGAGCGCGTCGCGGTGGAGTTGAATTTGAACATTCTGGATCGCGGTGAGTTCGAACGACGGAGTCTTCAAGAGGGTGACCGCGTGGAAATCATCGGTTTCATCGGCGGAGGGGCGGGGCAGGGGGGATCATGGCCGACGATCGGCTGACAATTGCCGGGAGAGAGTTCAGGTCCCGTTTGTGGGTGGGGACCGGCAAGTACAAGGACTTCGTCGAAACGAAGAAGGCCATTGAAGCCTCCGGCGCGGACGTGGTGACCGTCGCGGTCCGCCGTGTCAACATCACTGACCGGTCGAAGGAGAACCTGCTCGACTACATCGACCCCAAGAAATACACAATCCTGCCCAACACCGCCGGCTGCTACACGGTGGAGGATGCGGTCCGGTACTCGCGCCTGGCACGCGCGGCCGGCATCTCCGACCTCGTCAAGCTGGAAGTGATCGGCGATGAAAAAACCTTGTTCCCAGACACGGCGGGGCTCATTGAAGCGGCGAAGATTCTGATCAAGGAAGGGTTCATCGTCCTGCCCTATACGAACGACGATCCGATCGTGGCCAAGAAGCTGGTGGACATCGGTTGTCCCGCCGTCATGCCGCTGGCCGCGCCGATCGGTTCCGGCCTCGGCATCCGCAATCCGTACAATCTCAAGATCATCCTCGAGACGGTCAAAGTGCCGGTCATCGTGGACGCCGGCGTGGGCACCGCCTCCGACGCGGCACTGGCGATGGAATATGGCGCCGACGCGGTGCTGATGAACACCGCCATCGCCGGCGCCAAGGATCCGATCATGATGGCCGAAGCGATGAAATATGCCGTGGACGCCGGCCGCCTGGCCTATCGGGCGGGGCGTATTCCGCGAAAGCTCTACGCCACGGCGAGCAGTCCGATTGAAGGAATGTTGTAGCCTGCCCTGCAGCGTCGCCGCGGCTCTCCATGCCCCGCGTTGATTTTCCCCTTTATCTCGTGACGGATCGCCAGCAGACTGGCGGGCGATCACTCGTGCCGCTTGTCGGGCAGGCGGCAGCCGGAGGCCTGCGCGCGGTGCAAGTGCGGGAACGCGACCTCGCCACGCGGGACCTGTGTGCCGTTTCTCAGGAACTGTGCTCGATGATGCATGCGCAGGGTGGCCGGGTAATGATCAATGACCGGGCGGATCTCGTGCTGGCGCTCGGCGCCGATGGCGTGCACCTGAGGGCGGACAGCCTGCCGGTCTCGGTCGCCCGCCGGGTGCTGGGCTCCGATCGCCTGATCGGCGTCTCCGCGCACTCGTTGGATGAAGTCGTGCGGGCGGAATCGGAAGGGGCGGATTTCGCCGTGCTCGGTCCGGTCTATGAGACGCCCTCGAAGCGCGACTATGGGCCGCCGATCGGCCTGCACCCGCTCGAAGAAGCGAGCCGGCGCTGCCGCATTCCGGTCTATGCGATCGGCGGCATCACGGTTGCGCGTGCGGCCGAGGTGCGGCGGGCCGGCGCCTACGGCGTGGCGGTGGTGTCCGCGATTTTGTCCGCCGCGTCGGCCGAATCCGCCACACGGAAGTTTCTCGACGCGCTGGCACGCGCGTGATGCGGAACTGGCGTTTGGGTTGACCGTCTATCAGGTCAGTGTTAGTATTTTGCAGGCCCGACTCCAGGGATCATACAGGGTTCGCGCATCGGGGAAATGACACGATGGCCGAGTCGCAGGGGAGTCCGGGCCGGTTTAGTTCCCTCCGCGATTCCGTCAAGAAAATCACCGAACGGCTGGCGGACAAGGATGCTGAAATGATGAAACGAAACGACGACGCCAATCGGGAAGTCGAAAAGCTGCGCCTCCAAATCCAGGCGATGGAGGAGGAGCTGCGGCAACTCCATCACTCCCGCTCGCAACTGGATCAGGCCTCCAAACAGAACGAAAAACTGGCGGTGACGCTGCAGGAAGCCAAGGCGCAGATTCAGGCGCTCCGTGCGGAAGTCGACAAGCTCACCGCGCCGCCATCGACCTACGCCATTTTTTCCAGGCTGGAGGACGACAAGTCCGCGACCGTGTATGTGGCCGGCCGGAAGATGAAGGTCAACGTCCATCCCTCGATCAAGGCCAAGGATCTCCGGAAGGGGCAGGAAGTCATTCTCAACGAAGCCTTCAACGTCATTGAGACCCGCGGATTCGACGGACAGGGCGAGGTGGTGCGATTGAAAGATCTGCTGGAGGGGCGGCGTGCGCTGGTGACGCTCCATTTCGACGAGGAAAAGGTGGCGGACCTCGGCGAGCCGCTGCTGACGGAACGGCTCAGCGTCGGCGACCACCTGCTCTACGACGCCCGGTCCGGCTATGTCATCGAGAAACTGCCGAAGTCCGAAGCGGAGGAGCTGGTCCTGGAAGAGGTGCCGGATGTCAATTACGATCACATCGGCGGGCTGGCGCAGGAAATCGAACATGTCCGCGATGCGGTCGAATTGCCGTTCCTCCACCCGCAGCTCTTCCTTGAGCACAAGCTGAATCCGCCGAAAGGCGTACTGTTGTACGGCCCGCCCGGTTGCGGGAAAACCATGATTGCGAAGGCCGTTGCGCATTCGATTGCCAGACGGCTGGCACATCTGACGGGGAAGGAGGTCCGCAGCTTCTTCCTGCACGTGAAGGGGCCCGAGCTGCTGAACAAATATGTGGGAGAGTCCGAGCGTCAGGTCCGGGAAGTGTTTAAGAAAGCCAAGGAAAAGGCCGCCAGCGGCAATCCGGTCATTGTGTTTTTCGACGAAATGGACGCCCTGTTCCGGACGCGCGGCACCGGCATCTCCTCCGATATCGAGTCCACGATCGTGCCGCAGTTCCTGTCCGAGATCGACGGGATGGAGCGGCTGCGCAACGTCATCGTGATTGGCGCCAGCAACCGCCAGGACCTCATCGATCCGGCGGTCCTTCGTCCGGGCCGACTTGATGTGAAGATCAAGATTTCCCGTCCGGACCGTCACGCCGCGCGGGAGATTTTCACCAAGTACGTCAGCGAGGATCTGCCGTTCGCGCAGGACGAGCTGTCGCGCCACAACGGCGACCGCCGCGGGCTGGTCGAGTCGCTGGTCGGCGCCACGGTGGACGCCATGTACGCCACGTCGGATGAAAACAAGTTTCTTGAGGTGACATACGCCAACGGTGAAAAGGAAACGCTCTACTTCAAGGATTTTGCCAGTGGCGCGTTGATCGAAGGCATTGCGGCGCGGGCCAAGAAGTACGCGATCAAGCGTGTGATCGCGACCAATGAAAAAGGGGTCAAGCTGGAAGACCTGTTGAAAGCCATTCGCGAAGAGTTCAAGGAACACGAGGACTTGCCCAATACGACGAATCCGGACGACTGGGCCAAGATCGCAGGCAAGAAGGGTGAAAAGATCATCCACGTGCGGACGGTCACGGCCGGCTCGACGGAATCCCGCCAGATTGAAACGATCAGCACGGGCCATTATTTCTAATCGGCGAAGGAAGCAACGGAGACCACCAGCGTGATACGTGTCATCGGAACAGAGACGGAGTTCGGGATCGCCGCCCGTAACGTCGAGTCGCTTGACCCGGTGGCGCATTCCCTGCAGCTCATCGGGCACTGCCCGGCGCTGCCGGCGCCGCAGGCGATCTGGGATTACGAGAACGAGAACCCGCTGCTCGACGCCCGTGGATTCGAGGTCGAGGGCGAGCGTGAGCGGCCGGGTCCCGAATACAACCGGCTGTTGAACAAGCCCCTGGGCAACGGCGGACGCCTCTACGTGGACGGCGCGCATCCTGAATATTCCACCCCGGAATGTACGAACCCGCGCCAGGTGGTGGCGTTCGAGCGCGCCGGCGAACGCGTTCTCGCCGCATGCCTCCACGCGATGTCCCAGGCCAGGGGCAATGACCAGTTTGTCCTCTATAAGAACAACTCGGACGGCAAGGGGAACAGCTACGGGTATCACGAAAACTATCTGTTATCCCGCTCGGTGTCGTTTGACCGTCTGGTGCACGTCTTGCTGCCGTTCCTGGTGACGCGCCCGATCTATGCGGGCGCGGGAAAAGTCGGGGCGGAAAATCAGACGAACCCCGCCGACTACCAGATTTCCCAGCGCGCCGATTTCTTCGAATGCCTGGTCGATCTCAACACGATGGTGAAGCGGCCGATCATCAACACGCGTGACGAGCCGCATGCCGATTTTTCCAAATACCGACGGCTGCACGTCATCGTGGGGGATGCCAATATGGCGGAATTCTCCACCTATCTGAAAGTCGGCACGCTGGCGGTGGTGCTGGGGATGATCGAGGCGGGCGCGGAGTTTCCGAAGATCGAGCTCGACGATCCGGTGCAGGCGCTGAAAGCGGTCTCGCGGGATCTCGAGGTGAAACACTCCCTGAGGCTGGCCGGCGGGCGGGCGACCTCGGCCATTGCCGTCCAACGCGCGTATCTGAAAGCGGCGATGGACTTCTACGCGTGCCACGAACTGGATCTGATCACCAAGGACATCCTCGTGCGCTGGGAAGAGGTGCTGGACAGGCTTGAGCAGGATCCCATGCTGCTCGTGCGCGAGCTGGATTGGGTGGCGAAGCGCCAGATGATGCGGTCCTACATGGAACGTAAAGGGTGCGGGTGGGACGATCCCCGTGTCGCGATGCTCGACCTGCAGTATCACGACATCCGTCCGGAAAAGGGGCTGTACTATACGCTGGAGCGCGGCAATCTGATCGAGCGGTTGCTGCCGGACGGCGAAATCGAAAAGGCCGAGCGGTTGCCGCCCACGGATACGCGAGCCTATTTCCGCGGGCAGTGCTTGGCGAGATTTTCACGATCCATCTATGCGGCCAGTTGGACGTCGGTGTTGTTCGATGTCGGGAACACCACCATCAAGAGGATTCCCTTGATGGATCCGTTGCGCGGCACGGAGTCACTGACGCGCGAGTTGCTGGAGGCGTCGGAGACGGCGGAGTCGTTGCTGGCCAAGCTGACCGGCTGAAGCAGGCGTGACCGCGGATGCTGATCTTACAGGGGGAGACACCGAGTGCCGTTCTATCCTGACGAGTACCAGGGTTCGAGTTTTTTTGATTATCTCGCCCGGCATCGGCCGGATCTGACCCCGTTCGGCCGGGGAACGCAACCGTCTGTACCCTCAGGATCCGTTTCCGACGAGCATCGGAGTGCGGCGGCACCGTCGGTCACGTACGGAACGACCGTGCTGGCGATCAAGCATCTGGGCGGGGTCGTGATTGCGGGCGACCGGCGCGCGACGGAGGGATTTCAGATCGCCGACCGGCGCATCGAAAAGGTGTTCAAAATCGACGAGCATTCGGCGATGGCCATTGCCGGCGCCGCCGGTCCCTGTATCGAGATGGCCAGGCTGTTCCAGACCGAGTTGGAACACTATGAAAAGCTCGAAGGGGTGACGCTCTCGTGCGAGGGCAAGGCCAACAAACTGGGCCAGATGGTGAAGGCCAACCTGCCGATGGTGTTTCAGGGGCTCGTCGTCCTGCCGATCTATGTCGGCTATGACCGCAAGCGGAACGAGGGACGGATTTTCAAATACGACATAACCGGCGGACGGTACGAGGAGTCGGATTACCATGCGATCGGGTCGGGCGGCAAGGATGCCCGCAACGTGATGCGCGAGCATTTTCGCAAGGACCTATCCGAGCAGGACGCGCTGAGCGTTGCCCTGCGGGCCCTGTACACCGCCGCCGACGAGGATGTCGGGACCGGCGGGCCGGATTTCGTGCGGGGCATCTACCCGACCGCGAAGATCGTCACGGCCTCGGGGATCGTCGATGTCGAGGAATCCCGCGTCCGATCCTTGTACGCCACCTTGCTCGACACGAAGAAGCGAGGGACCTGACCATGCCGATGCCCTGTTACGTGTCGCCTGAGCAGGCCATGGAAGAAAGAGGGAGTATGCCCGCTATCTTTTTTAAAACAAGGCGGGGAGTCTGAGCATGCCGATGCCATATTATGTGTCACCTGAACAGGCCATGGAAGGAAGAGGGAGTACGCCTGTCTTTTATCCTGAAGCGGCGCGAGGAGTCTGACCATGGCGATGCCATATTATGTGTCGCCCGAACAGGTGATGCAGGACAAGGCGGAGTACGCCAAGAAAGGCATCGCCAAGGGCCGGTCCATCATTGCCATGGAGTATCAGGACGGCCTGTTGCTGGTGGCGGACAACCCCAGCGCGTCCCTCTACAAGATTTCCGAGGTCTACGACAACATCGCGCTCTCGGGGGCCGGCAAGTACAGCGAGTATGAAAATCTTCGAAAGGCCGGCATTCGCCATGCCGACCTGAAAGGCTTCATGTACAGCCGCGAGGATGTCACGGCTCGATCGCTGGCGAATGCCTACTCGCAGACGCTCGGGACCGTGTTCAGCCAGGAGCTCAAGCCGATGGAGGTGGAAATCCTGGTCGTGCAGGTGGGGGGCAACGGGCATTCCAATGAAATCTATCGAATTTCCTTCGATGGGAGCATCTTCGACGAGCGCGGGTATGCCGTGATCGGCGGGAAGGCCGAAGCGGTCCAGGTGTTCTTGAAGGAGCGATATAAGCAGGCGCTGTCCCTGAACGATGCCTTGTCCCTTTGCCTCGCAGGCCTGGAGAATGTGACCAACCAGAAGCTCCCGCTGGAGGGACTTGAAATCGCCGTGCTTGCCCGCGACCGTGCCGGGAGAAAGTTTCGCCGCGTGCCCGCTGCCGAAGCCAGCCAGATCCTCGGATGATCGTTTCTCCTGTTCTTCCGCGCGGTTGAAGTAGTTGCCGCTCAGGTGTATGCTGGCCTCATGGCCTTGAGCACCCTCAAGGCAAACCTATGAAACCGAGAATTTTCGGCCTCGAGAACGAGTACGGGCTGATCTTCTCCCCGAACGGGCGCATCTATCTCCCGATGGAGAAGGTGCTGGGCTATATCTTTGAAGGCTTGATCCCCAACAGCTGGCCGTCGAACGCGTTCCTCGTCAACGGCGCGCGCTTCTATCAGGACACCGGCTGCCATCCCGAATATTCCACGCCGGAATGCGACAACATCATAGACCTCGTCATCCACGACAAGGCGGGGGAGCGGCTGCTGGAAGCCTGCCTGCCGGCGGCGGAGGAGCGCCTGCGGGAGGAGGGGCTCTCGGGCGAAATCTATATCTTCAAGAACAACACGGACTCGCTGGGGAATACCTACGGCTGTCATGAAAACTATCTCATGAGACGGGACGTGGATTTCTGGAAGGTGACCGAACAGTTGATCCCCTTTTTCGTGACCCGGCAGGTGTTTGCGGGAGCGGGGAAGGTGCTCAAAGTCTCGGGCAAGCCCCAATATTTCATTTCGCAGCGGGCGCAGCATATCCACGAAAAAACGTCGTCGTCCACGACGTCCTCCCGCAGCATCATCAACACGCGTGACGAGCCGCATGCGGATGCGGAGAAGTACCGGCGGCTCCATATCATCGTCGGGGACTCCAACATGTCCGAGTACGCCACGTACCTCAAGGTCGGCACGGCCGCGCTGGTGCTGTCGATGGTGGAGGACGGGTTTACCGTCAGCGGCATGGAGCTGGAGGACCCGGTCAAGGCGATCCGGGAGATCTCGCGTGATCCGACGTTGAAGAAGAAGGTCAAGCTGGATGACGGCCGGCAAATGAGCGCCATCGAGATCCAGCAGACCTACTGGGAGCGGGCGCAGGCCTATTTGGAGACGCAACCGCACGATCCGGTGTTGAAGGATGTGCACGACAAATGGGGGCGCGTGCTTGATCGAATGGATGACGATCCGTCCCAACTGACCCGCGAGGTGGACTGGGTGAGCAAGCGTTTGTTGTTGCAGTCCTATGTGGATAAGAAAGGATGCAACTGGGACGATCCCAAAGTATTTCTCATGGATCTCCAGTATCACGACGTCAAGCGGACCCGGGGGCTCTATTACCTGATGGAGTCACGCGGACTCGTCGAGCGGGGGGTGGAGGAGGAAGCCATCCAGTCGGCGATGTCCGTTCCTCCGCAGACGACGCGCGCCAAGGTACGCGGGGATTTCATCCGGTTCGCCAGGGCGAAGAACCGCTCCTATACCGTGGATTGGACGTATCTCAAGCTCAACGGCTACTGGGAGGAGACGATCCTCTGCATGGATCCGTTCAGCGCGGTAAACAGGCGCGTGGAAGAACTGGTCTCGCAGGTGGCGGGGCCGAGGTTTTACCGATGAACGAGTCGATGCGACCCCATGTCTTGCGGATGGGTATCCGCCTGCACGCGTGGGCGATCATGGCGGTCATTCTGCTGGCCAGCGTATTTCCCGTCGATCTGTTTCCGAACGCCCCGCACGGGATTCAGGGAGCCGATGGGCAGTACAGCGGAAAGCAGGGTCAGGTGCTGCTCGTGCGGGTGAGGACCGGCGATCGCGTGGCCGAGGTCACGGGGCGGTTTCTCGGCCGCACGGTTCAGTTTTTTCCGATTCCGGAGGGAGGCTCCGATGCGGTCGTCGGGTTGCTCGGGATCGACATGCAGGACAAGCCGGGCATGCACGAACTCAGGGTGGAAGTCCGCGGGCACGGCGCCACGCGGCGTTTGAGCTACAGCGTGCTGGTGCTGAAGGAGAAATATCCCGTCCAGCACCTGACGCTGCCGAGCGAGCAGGTCGATCTGGACGAGGAGAATCTCATTCGTGCGAAGACGGAACAGGAACGGGTCAAGACGGTGCTCCAAGGCGTGTCTCGGGATCGGTTGTGGGATGGTCCGTTTGTCGAACCGGTGCAGGGCGAGGTGGCGGGCGCCTTCGGGCGCACACGGGTGATCAACGGGCAGACGCGGAGTCCCCACAATGGAGAAGATATCTCCGCCCCGCTGGGAACTCCGGTGGTGGCGATGAACGACGGGATCGCGCGGCTCACCGTGGACCACTTCTTTTCCGGCAAGGGCGTATTTCTGGATCACGGCCTCGGCCTCTATTCCATGTATTTCCATCTTGCGGAAGTGCTGGTGAAGGACGGCGAACCGGTCAAGCAGGGGCAGGCGATCGGCAAGGTCGGGGCCACCGGGCGCGCGACCGGGCCGCATTTGCATCTCGGCGTACGCCTCAACGGGGCGCGCGTGAATCCCTATGCCTTGCTGAATTTGCCGCTTGCCGGTATGATGCGGGCCTCTCGGTAGGCTGGCGGATGGACAGTGGGGCATTTTACTGGAGAGGCATGATGGATGGCATGACAACGCGGAGGTTTCGTGAGGTTTCACAAACCGGCCGGGCGCGGTTGATCGTCGGCGTCGGCCTGCTGGCCGCTTGGTCCGTCGGTTGCGGCGGCGGCGTGATCCCCAGCCAGTATCTCAAGCAGGCCGAACCAGGCATCACCCTCACCAAGCTGGCGAAGGATCCCCTGGCCTATCGGGGGAAGGTCGTGGTTCTCGGCGGCGTGATTGTGGATCAGAAGCAGGGGGACAACCGTGTGTGGCTGCGCGTCAAGAACCGGCCGCTGGACAGGGATTATGTCCCGCATATTCCCGTCACGAAGGCAGGGCCTGAGGCCGGGTATTATTGGGTGATGGTGATGCGCGAGAACCTGCCCAAGGACTATCACAATTGGTCCCGCATCACGGTGGTCGGCCGTCTGACGGGAGGGAAAATAGCCTTTGAAGTGGAGGGGATGGATGAAAACATTCAGAACATCATCTTGTCCGCTCTTTACCTGCGGGGCTGGGGCAAGGATTTCGGCGGGTACCTGACCGAAGAGGACGATTCCGGTCTTGTGCGTCCTCCGGATGCGCCCAAGTCGCTCCAGAAAAACACCAGCCAATAAACGGGACGCCCGGGGTCCTGGTCGACGCGAGATGCTCCGCTATCAGATGTTGGTCTTGATGCTGTGGCCGTCGGAGGCGAGCACCTTCTCGGCGACGCCGGCCAGTTCGGCATCCGCGCGGTGGTCCTTCGCGAATATCCTGAACTGCACGATTCTCGCCGGCAGGTAATCGAAAAATTCCTTCAGCGCCTCCTTGGAGACGGCCTGCGTGGCGGGATCGTAGACGTAGATCTGAAACTCGCCCATGTTGAGCAGATTGATCGGGCGGGGATCCTGGTTGGCCATATCCACGCAGAAGGGCAGCTTCTGCATTCCCGGCGGCAGGGCCTTCCGGATGCGGCGTTCGATCGTCTGCCGGTCCATGAACGTGCGGCCCCGTTCGTCCCCGCGCGTGGGCAGGAACGCGTTGTAGGCCATCTTCCATTTCACATCCCGCCCGAGAATGCGGGCCCATTCCTTCCCTAATCGTCGTTTTTTCTCGCTCTTGTCCTTCGGCCATTTCCGGACGGCCTCCATCAGCGACCAGTCGGTCAAATGCAGGTACTCGTCCATGCAGTCCAGGGGATTGTGCGGAAACAGAAAGGCCAGCGTGTCGCCGAAAATTTCACGCAGATGGATGTCGATGGCCCGGGTCGTCCGATGGTAGTACACGTTGGAATAGAGGTACAGCCTGGTATTCAGAAACATCTGGAGGGCGGGGAGACCGGTCCGGTGGATGGTCAGCCCTTTCGTGGTCATCAGCGTGTAGTGAATGAGGCGCGTGAGGTCCACCGGCCCGACGGCCACGCCGCACATGTAGGCATCCCGCAGGACGTAGTCCAGATTGTCGGCGGTATAGATGCCGCCGATCACCGGCTGGAGAAAGGCCAGCCACTTGGGATAGCGGCCGCTGTCCTTCTCGGGGTCCTTGAGAATCAGGAACGCGATGTGGTCGGGATCCAGCTGCTCGCCGGGATTGAAGGGGCCGTGCGGGCTGCGGCGGATCTTACGGATGATCCTGCCGAGATGCTCGCGGATGATGACCTGGCCGATGCGCTCGTGGGTCAGGCCGAATTGTTCCAGAAAGTTTTCATCGAAAAAATGGCAGAACGGACCGTGGCCGATGTCGTGCAGGAGGGCGGTGACGCGCAGGAGTTCCTCGATGTAGGGCGGGGAGGGAAGGTCCGGCACCACTTTGGCGAGGGAGGGATACAGATGGCGCGCAAACCTCCCGGCGACGTGCATGACACCCAGGGAGTGTTGAAAGCGGCTGTGCTCGGCCGAAGGGTAGACCCAGCGCGCGCTCTGCAATTGGTAGATATAGCGGAGCCGCTGGACCCACGGGGAGTCGATGAGGTCCTTTTCCGTTTTTTCAGACGGATCGTGGTCGGAATAGGGAACCGTGAAGGTGATGTATTCGTGAATCGGGTCGGCAATCAGGGCCGAGCCGTCATAGGGCGCGCTGAACCTGGTTGGGGTGGTGTCCATCGAGCGGCGGATGCCTGAGCCATCTTAGCCCAGGCCGGTCTCGGGTGGCAATTGCTCCGTCCCGTCGTGTGCCCGGCGTCCGCGGTGCGCGCTGATCAGCATGTAGGCGATGGGATAACTGACGGCGGCGCCGATCGCGCTCAGGACGAGTCCGCCCAGGAAAAACGGCGCCGCATAGGGTCTGATCTGTTCGTAGAAGGCCAGGATGTTCAGGTCGGACCAGTTGGCGGAGGGGACATCAGGCAGGCCGGTCAGTTGGACGCCGGTCCAGAGCGTGGCCCCCAACACGGGCACGAGCGTCCACGGGTTGTTGATCAAGGCGCCTGCCATCAGCGCGACGACGTTCAGGCGAAACGCCCAGGCGCAGAACAGGGCGCTGAGCGTGTGCAGCCCGTAGGTCGGCGAGAAGGCGATAAACACGCCGATGGCAAAGGCCAGCGCGGTCCGGTGCGGCGATTCCTTGAGATGCAGCAGGCGGACGAGGTGGGAGCGGATCTGGGAGGGCGACACCATGCGATTCACTCCGGAGCGGCGTTTCGAAAATGTGAGTAGCTGGTGATCGCCAGCCGGCGCAGGCGGCCGGTCGTGTCCCGCACCCGTACTCCGAACCTCTTCGGTCGAATCACCCCGATGCACGTCAGCCGGCGCCCTGCGCGTCGCGCCACCCGCTGCAGCGCCCGTCGCTTCGCCGGGGGGACGGTGAACAGCAGCTCATAATCCTCGCCTCCCTGCAACGCGAGGGTCACAGGATCGGATTTCGACGCCCGGGCGTAAGCCAGAAGGGCCGGAGAGATCGGCAGCGCGGAGGCGCTGATCTCCGCGCCGACTCGGCTTTGCGCGCACAGATGATGCAGGTCTCCGGAGAGCCCGTCGGAGAGGTCGATCGCCGCGCTGGCCAGTCGCCGCGCGCTCAAGGCCTGCCCCAGTTGGGGCAGGGCGGTCGGCCGACGATGCCGGTCGATCAGAAATCGCCGGTCCGAGGATTTCAACGGCACCGCGGCGCTCTGCCGGCGAGTCCGGGAGAGCAGGGCCAGGCCGGCCAGGCTGTCGCCGAGCGTGCCCGTCACGTAGAGCAGATCGCCCGCGCGCGCGCCGCTTCGCATGAGTGCGGCGCCGGCGGGGACGCTGCCCGTGACCGTGAGGCTGAGAAACAACCTGTGCGGCGACGACGAAGTGTCGCCGCCGATCAGCGCCACCCGGCATGGCCGGCAGGCCTCCATGATCCCCTGATACAGGCGCAGGACGTGCGGTGCGGTGCAGGAAGCAGGAAGGGCGACCGACACGAGTACGTATTCGGGCCTCGCGCCCATGGCCGCGATGTCGCTCAAGTTTGCGATGGCCGCCTTGTATCCGATCTCCTTCAACAAGGCGGTCCGGAGATCGAAGTGCACGCCTTCGACCAGCAGATCGGTGGTCAGCACCA
>DASWIN010000295.1:0-6074 GCA_036397655.1 Nitrospiraceae bacterium
GAGGCGATTCTTCGCCCACGATCGTCTCCATGGACTGCCGCGCTGGTCGCCGGAGCTTTGGCCTCCTCGCCGATGTTCTGGTTCCTGGGCACGCTGACATTCGCCGAGACCTGCCTCACAGCCACCCTTGTGACCGCCGCCTGCGTCCTGGTGACGGCCGAACGAGGACACCGGCCCTGGCTGCCGGCCGGATTGCTGCTTGGGCTTGCCGCGACGGTGAAGCTCAGCGGCCTCGCGTGGATGCTTGCAGGCTTGGCCGCGGGACTGGCCCTGCGCTGGCCCGCGCGGAATCTGGCCCTCGCGGGGCTGGTCGCGCTGGCCAGCGTCATTCCCTGGTGGGGACGGGCCGCTTGGTTCACGGGCAACCCCGTCTACCCTCTGGCCCATGGATGGCTGGGAGGCGGCGGCCTGTGGAGCGACGCAAACCAGGCTCTCGTCAAGGCGGACCTGCCTCCCAGCGCCTTCGACCTGGGCTTGTGGGGCACGCTCCGCCTGCCGTGGGATCTTGTTCAAGACCCCGGACGTTTCGGCTCCGCGTCGGATGCCGGTCCCCTTGCGATCATGGCCGCCATCCTGGTCCTTCTACTTCCACTGTTGACACGGGTGTTCGGAGCCGACCCGGGAAGACGCAGGCTGGGCGATGCGGCGGCCGTCTTCGTACTGATTTCTGGAACAGCCTGGGCGGCGACCTCCACCACGACGAGATTCCTGGCCCCGGCACTGCTCCTGGGTACGATCACCCTGGTCAGCCTGGTACCGGCTATGCGACCAACCGGTCTTGCAGCCGCGCTCGCGGTCCTCGTACTGTTTGGAGTCTGGGAAACGTCGCGGTTTCTGGATATCCACAACAAGGTCTTTGCGTCCGCTGCGGTCGCCCTTGGACGGGAGCTTCCGGAGGACTATGCACGCCGGCAGTTGGACCATTACGAAGCGGCCGCGTTTGTGCGGGCCCACGTGCCGGCTGACGCGAAGCTCCTGTTTATCGGGGAAGCGCGCGCCGCTCGCTTTGCGCGAAACGCCGTGGCGCCCTCCCCCTTCGACCTCCACCCCCTGGGCCCATGGATCCTGGAGGCGGATTCTCCGGAAACCCTGGCAAAACGGCTGGCGCGCGAGCAGATTACGCACGTGGTGCTGAACATCCGGGAGTTCAGACGGCTGCATGACAAGTACGGCGTGCTGAGGTTTACGGGCGAGCACGCCCGGGAGCAGACCCTCCGGTTGAATAGCCTGCCCCGCGCCCTGCGCCGGCTCTTCGACAAAAACGGCGTGTTCGTCTTCGAGGTGCCCTCCACCCCATGAAACTCTCCATCGTCATCCCGGCCTACAATGAAGAAGCGACGATCGAGTCCATCATCCGGCGCGTCCAGGCGGTGGATCTGGGGGCCGTCGAAAAGGAAATCATCGTCGTCAACGACGGCTCTCAAGACGGCACGGAACGGGTCCTGCAGGGCATCCCGGGCATCCGCCGCCTCGCGCACGAGCGGAATTCAGGAAAGGGAGCCGCATTGACCACGGGATTCCGGGCCGCGACCGGCGACATCATTCTCATTCAGGACGCCGACCTGGAATACGATCCACGCGACTACGCGGCGGTGATCCAGCCGATCGTCGAGGGACGCGCCGACGCGGTCATGGGCTCGCGATTCATCCTCTACAAGCTCAAGTTGTTCGGGAAGCGCCGCTCGCCCTACTTTTTCCATTACCTCGGCAACCAGCTCATCACCACCGTCACGAACCTGCTCTACGGACAGCGCTTCACCGATTACGAGGGCTGCTACAAGGCGTTCCGCCGTCCGGTCGTCGCCGAGACGCCCGTGCTCGCCGTGGGCTTCGAGTTCGACAACGAGCTCATGTGCAAGCTGCTGCGGAAGGGCGCGCGCGTGACGGAGGTGCCGATCCACTACGTCCCGCGAACCTACGAGTCGGGAAAGAAAATCACCTGGCGGCACGGCGTCGTCATGCTCTGGACGATCATCCAATGGCGCGTGCGGCCCTTGTGACCGACACCCCGCGAACCATGCCTCCCCCCACCCCCCTCACGCACGAGTTACAAACGCTCAAGTCCCTCACGAATTACCATGCCTGGATATTCGGAGAACTCGAGTCCTTTCTGGGCATGCGAGTGGTCGAGATCGGAGGTGGAATCGGCACGTTTGCAAGCCTGCTCGCCCGGGAACACCTCCTGCGCCGCCCCGGAGCCTCGCTGGAGGTCTTCGAACCGGATGCCGCGTTGTTCGCCGCACTCGACGAATCCCTGCGCGAACAGTTTGCTCCACTCATGCAGGCCGGGCGGTTAAAGACGATTCCGGGCGAGTTTCACTCCCCGCCGGATCGATACGACACCACTATCCTGGTGAACGTCCTGGAACATATCGAGGATGACGGAGGTCTGCTCAACACGATCCATGAATCACTGGCCCCCCGCGGGACTGCGATCGTCTATGTTCCGGCCCTCCCCTGGCTGTTCAGCCCGCTGGACCGGGATGTCGGCCATTTCCGTCGTTACGACATGGCTCGTCTCCGCGGATTGTTCGAATCGCGCCGCTTTGAGGTCCTGAAAGCCACCTACATGGACATGGCGGGTATCGTTCCTTGGTATCTCCTCAATGTCCTCTGCCGCTTTAGAACGATCAATCCCGCACTGGCGAAGCTCTATGACCGATGGGGCGTTCCCGTGATCAGGGCCCTTGAACGGCGCACTGGCGCCCCCCTCGGAAAAAACATCCTAATGATTGGACGAAAGGTGGATGATCGGCTACAGTAGTTCGGTAGAGCGCCCGCCTCCACAACACGATATCGCTATGATGTCTCTCATGGACCGCATCTGCCTCATTATTCCTCCTTCGATCTTCCTGCTCGACGAGCGGGTGTTCATGTCCTTGGGCATTCTCAAGGTGGCGGCCGTGCTGGAACAGGCCGGTCTGGCCGTCGAGGTGCTCGACCTGTCCGGAGTGGAGAATTACGAAGACGTCGTCCGCGATCATGCGCGCACCAGCGCCACGCTGTGCTACGGCCTGACCGCGACCACGCCCCAAATGCCCGCGGCCACGAAGATCCAGCGGGTGCTGCGCGCGACCAAGCCCGCCGCCCGCGTCATTCTCGGGGGACCCCACATCACGCTCATCCATGCCGCCGTGAAGTACGAGCGGAAACGGGGACAGCCGGGCCGCGCCGCATCGGCCTTTCACGACCTCGAAGGCATGTTCGACGTCCTGGTCACCGGCGACGGCGAGCTGGCCGTCTTTGAAGCCCTTCAGGACCGGGCCCCCGGGCTGGTCGATGGCGACGACCCCAAATCGAACCTGTTCCTCAACAATCCGACCCTGGACGAACTCCCCTTCCCGGCCCGCCACCTCGTGGATGCGGCAAGCTACCGCTACGGCATCGACGGCGTGCCGGCCCTGTCCATGATCGCGCAACTGGGCTGCCCCTTCGGCTGCGGATTCTGCGGGGGCCGCATGAGCCCGTTCCTGCGGCGCGTCCGGACCCGTTCCTCCGAGAGCATCGTGCAGGAGATGGTCCATCTCCACAAGAGCTACGGCGTCTCCGGATTCATGCTCTACGACGACGAACTGAACGTCAGCCCCAACATCGTGGAACTGATGGATCTCATTCACGCGACCACGAAGGACCTGGGGGTGGAATTCCGCCTGCGGGGCTTCATCAAGGCCGAACTGTTTACCGACGAGCAGGCGGAAGCCATGTACCGCGCCGGCTTCCGATGGATTCTCGTCGGATTCGAATCAGGCCATGAACGCATCCTGACCAACATCCAGAAAAAGTCAGCCCAGGCGGACAACACCCGTTGCATGGACATCGCCAGGCGGCACGGATTGAAGGTCAAGGCCTTGATGTCGGTCGGCCACCCGGGCGAATCGGAGGAGACGATCCGGGCCACTCGCGACTGGCTCCTGGCCGTCAAACCGGACGATTTTGACGCCACAGTGATCACCACCTACCCAGGCACGCCCTATTTCGATGAGGCGGTCGAAACCAGCCCCGGCGTCTGGACCTATACGTACGAGAAGACCGGAGACCGGCTGCACAGTCTCGCCGTGGATTACCGCGAGGTGGCGGAGTACTACAAAGGTGTCCCGGGCGCCTATACGTCCTACGTCTATACCGACCACTTAAGCGCGGAAGATCTTGTGCGGCTCCGGGACCGGTTGGAGCAGGATGTGCGGAACGCGCTGAAGATTCCCTACCAGACCGGCTCTCCAGCGGTCCGATACGAACATTCCATGGGACAAGGCGGCATCCCCCCCAACATTCTCAAGGCCTCTTCCCCCTCCGTCCCTCCGGCGGGCCCTGTCAGGGCTCCCGAACTCCTCATGCCCAAGAAGCGATGACGGGGCGTCGGTTGATTCGATTCGGCTGTACCTTCGCCCTGTTGTTGTGGCTTGCCAGCCCGGTGCCGGCATCCGCGCAGCATGGCCAAGCGGAGCATCGACGTCCGACTGACCTCAAGCAATATCTGGAGCACCTCGACCGGTCTGAACGGGACCAGTATCAGAAACCGGACCAGGTCGTGGAAACACTGGGATTGAAGGCGGGCATGACCGTGGCGGACCTGGGCTCCGGCTCAGGCTATTTCACCAGGCGGTTCGTAAAGGCGGTGACGGGCACGGGGAAAGTGTACGCGATCGACGTCGAGCAGGAGATGCTGGCCTACACCAAAGCCAGCATCGAGCGCCTGCCTATTCCGTCCACCGTCGAGTTCATCCTGGCGTCGCCCGACAATCCGAAGCTGCCGTCCGCCTCCGTCGATCTGATCTTTCTCTGCAACGTCTACCACCATCTGGAAGACCGGGTTCCATACTTTTCCAACGTAAAGGCGGCGTTGAAGGCGGAAGGACGCATCACCATCGTGGATTTCTATCATGACGAGCGCTCCGGCGACGTCGGGTTCCCGCGCCGGCATCTGGTGGCACGCGAAACGGTGGTGGAGGAGATGCGCCGGGCCGGTTACCGCCTGCTTCGCGAGCACGCGTTCCTGACCCGGCAGTACTTTCTGGAGTTCGTACCGGTGCCGTGAGGAGAGCTGCAAGCTGACAAGGTTCAAGCGGCACACTGGACCTGTTGCCTGTCCGCTTGTCAGCCTGTCAGCTTCGTGGCTTCTTGCCAGCCATTCAACCTGTCAGCTTGTCCGCTTGCCGACTTGTCGCCGTCTGCGATCTGAACTTCGTCCACCGCAACAGCAACAAGGCCACGCCGGCGCCGATGGCTCCGCCGATCACCCACCCGCCGAACACGTCAGAGAGGTAGTGTCCGCCGACATACACGCGGGAAAACCCGATGACGGCCACCAATGGCCAGCTGATCCATCCCGTCGCCGGGTAGAGGACCTGAAAAAATGCGGCGGCGGCCGCCGAGTTCAGGGCATGGTTGGATGGAAAACTATACGTACCGCCGCAGCCTGACAGCTCGTGCACGCCGGAGAGCGCCCGGCAGGGCCGGGGCCGCTCGACCAGCCATTTGATCTGGGCGCCGATGAAATCGCCGGCGCCAAGCGTCGCCGCGAGCACCGGCCCCCCGATGGCGGCTTCGACTTTCTGCACCCAGGCCCAGTACCCGAGGGCCAGCAGGCCCGGCATCAGGAGAAACTTCGGACGGCCGAACTGATACATCAGCCAGTCCAGCCACTCAATTTGACCGACCAGCCCGTTGACCGCCTGAAATAGCGCAACATCCCAACTCATAACATCCAAAGGCTATAGGCTATAGGCAATGGGCTATAGGCCTGAAAATCTATGTCCTCTACCATCGCCAATAGCCTATCGCCCATCGCCTGGTTTCTATTGCGTCCTGAAGTGGATCCGCACGGTCAACTCCCCGTCCACCGGCTCATCCCCGCGCATCTGCGGATCGAACTTCCACCGGCGCAGAGCCGCCAGGCCGGCGCCGGTCAGTTCCCGGTGTTTGCACGGTTCCAGAACGACCACATCGATCCTGGCATCCCTGGCGACCAGAAACCGCGCCTTCATCCAGTCGTCGATCACCTTCCCTTCAAGCACCGGCGGAATGGCCGGCCACGGCGTATGGGTCGGCACGGGCCCCAACTGCTGATCCTTGTT
>DASWIN010000296.1:0-19442 GCA_036397655.1 Nitrospiraceae bacterium
CATATTCGATCCCGAATTTCGTGATCAGCAAGTCGAAGTTCTGGCGGAGAAACAGCGCGACGGCATCGTCCTGGCTGAGGCGGAGCACCGCGGGCGACGGCTTCTGCGCCCTGCTCGCCTTGTCGTCCGCAGTCGCCGACCAGAGCGGTCCGACCCCCATGAGGCCGGCCACCGCCGCAACGATCAAGGTCATCACTATCCGAGCAGGCCGAGCAGGTATTGTCATGCGTGTTTCCAAGACGATCTAAACTCTCGCATTATATCGTCTTTGTTCCACTTTGGAAATACTAACGCAATTCCCTCGTCCATCCACGATCAAGCGCATCCATTACTTCATTTTGAGTTCCGTCCACGCCCGGTCATACAGCCGGAGCCTATCTCCCACATCCGCCATCCACTCAAGATGCCCCAACGCCGTCTCGTCCGGATAGACGGCGGGGTTGTCACGCACACCGGCTTTCACCAGGGCCCTGGCCTCCCGGTTCGCCGAGGCAAACAGCAGCCGTTCGCTCGTCCGTGCCGCCACCTCGCGGTCCAACAGGTAATTGATGAACTGCATCGCCAGTTCCTTGTTGCGGGAGGTCTTGGGAATCACCAGGCAATCCGCCCAGATGGTGGCGCCTTCCTTCGGCACGACGTACCTAATGGACGGTTTCAGCGCCATGGCGCGGGCGACCTGACCACCCCAGCCATGCGCCAGGACCACTTCACCAGACGCCAGCAGATGATCGAAGTGATCGCTGGTATAGGTCTTGACGAGAGGTTTCTGTTCCAGCAGCCTGGCCTTGGCCCGCTCGATGACCGACGGATCGCGCGTATTCATGGACTGGCCCATCAAGCGAAGGACCGCCCCGAAGACTTCGCGCTGATCATTCAGCATGCTGATCTTTCCCTTGTACCGGTCGTCCCAGAGCGCCGCCCAACTGTCCGGCGGCGTCCGGATCACGCTCGAGTCGTAGCCGATGCCGACCGTGCCCCAGAGGTACGGCACCGAAAACCGGTGCCCGGGATCGACGGGCATCCCATCCAGGGCGGCGACCAGCTTCCGCGCGTTGGGTATCCTGGCCGGATCCAGCTCCGCCAACAATCCCTGCTTCATCATGACCGAGACCATGAAGTCGGAGGGGACCGTGACATCGTAGCCCGACGCCCCGCTCTGCAACTTGGCCAGCAATTCCTCGTTGCTGCTGAAGGTGTCGACGACGACCTTCACGCCGGTTTGGCGTTCGAACGATTCGAGCAGCTCCGGCCCGACGTAGTCGGACCAGGTGAAATAGTAGAGCCTCTTCGACGCGTCGTCCGTTTCCGGCCGGCAGGAGGAAAGCGCGATGGCAGCGCAGAACGCGGTCCCCAGGACCACGAGACCGAGCCACGATCGACGGCTACCCATCCACCGCTCTCCTTTGAACCAGCAACGACAACGCGACCAGTCCCATCGACACGAGCACAAGGATCGCGGACAGCGCGTTAATCTCCGGCGAGATGCCGGTCTTGATCATCGAATAGACTTTCAACGGCAAGGTGGTCGCACCCGGTCCCGCCGTGAAGAAGGTCACGACAAAATCATCCAGCGACACGGTGAACGCCAGCAACGCCGCGCCGACGATGGCCGGCCGCAGCAACGGCAGCGTCACCCGGCGAAGGGCCTGCCAGGGCGTGGCCCCCAGATCCCGGGCCGCTTCTTCCAACTGCGGATCAAGTTTCCGCAAGCGCGCGCGGACGACGACCATGACCAGCGGGAGATTGAATGCCGTATGGCCGATCGTCACCGTCAGCAGGCCCAGCGGCAACTTCACCAGCACAAACAACAGCAACAGCGCGACCCCCATCAGGACCTCGGGCATCACCAGCGGCACCAGCAACGCGGCGTCCAGCCACGCCAGGCGCCGCCCCGTCAGGCGCTCGAGCCCAATGGCGGCGCCGACGCCCAGCGGCATCGCGATGACAGTGGAGGCCACGGCGATCAGCAGGCTGTTCTGCAACGCCACCGCCAGCGCGTAATCCCGTGCCAGCAGGCGGTACCATTCGAGCGAAAAGCCCTGCCACGTCGCCGCCAGGTTGGCGGCATTGAATGAATAGACGACCAGCACCGCGATCGGCAGATAGAGAAAGGCCATGTTGCCGAGACTCGCCGCCAGCAGCCATGACCCACTCCTGGCTCTCCTCATGGACGCGCTCCGCCGACCCCCTGATACCGCCACAATCCGGCCAGTACCAGCGCCATCAGGACGAACGAGGCCGCCGACCCCAGCGGCCAGTCCCGCACCACCAGATACTCGTGCTGAATGAAGTTGCCGATCATCATCGACCGCGCGCCGCCGAGCAGATCCGGCGTGATGTAGGCGCCGAGCGAGGGGATGAACACCAGCAGGCACCCCGCGACGATCCCCGGTTTCGTGAGCGGCACGATGACGCGCGTCAACACCGCCCATCCCGATGCGTAGAGATCCCGCGCGGCTTCGATGAGGGACCGGTCGAGCCGTTCGATGGCCGCGTACAGCGGCAACACCATGAACGGGAGATATCCATAGACGAGGCCGATCAGCACGGCGACATCGGTATACAGAATCTCCAGCGGGCCCGAGGTCAGGCCCGTGTTCATGAGCAGGGAATTCAGCAGCCCGTCGGCTCGCAGCACGTTCATCCAGGCATAGGTGCGGACAAGAAAGTTGGTCCAGAACGGAACAAGCACCAGCGTCAACCAGATGCCCTGCCAGCGCGCCGGCGCCCGCGCGATGTAGTAGGCCAGCGGAAATCCGAGGCCCAGGCAGAGGCCCGTCGTCGCCAGCGCGAGGGCGAACGAGCGGGCATAGATGTACAGATAGAGCGGATCGGCCAGATCGCGATAGTTGACCAGCGTGAAGGTCCATTCGACGCCGCCATAGGTACCGCGGGAGGCGAAGCTGATCAGGAACACGATCAGGAGGGGGAGCCCACAGAAAAGACCCGTCCACACGAGTGCCGGCGTGATCAGCCAGGCGCCCTGCCGGCAGTCCGCGCCTGGTCCGCAGCCGGCCGTCACTGCGCGAGCACCACGCTGTCGTCGCGATTCCAGCGAACCATGACGGATTCGCCGGGCAGGAACCGCTTCTGGCCGCCGTCGGCGTTCGGCACCCGGACCGTCCAGATGAGATGCTCCCCGACACGAAGTTGATACTGCATCTCGTGCCCGTTGTAGACCGCCTTGGCAACCGTGGCCGGCAACGCATTCACGACGCCGTTCATGGCGGCCTGTTGCGACAGGTGCAGCCGTTCCGGGCGCAGCACGACGGACACAGCGCTGCCCGATCCGACATTCGCCGGCACAGGGGCCTGGATCGCCGGCAGGCCCGGCGCTTCGATACGACACCGCGCCCCGTCCACGGCGGTGATGCGGCCGTCCAGTCGATTCGAGAGCCCGACAAACTCGGCGACGAACAGGGACGCGGGCGCGTCATAGATCTCCCGGGGCGCGCCGACCTGGAGGACGCGGCCGCGGTCCATAACCGCCACCCGGTCGGACATGGTGAGCGCCTCCTCCTGGTGGTGCGTGACGCAAATGAAGGTCAGCCCCACCTGTTCCTGAATCGCTTTCAGCTCTCCCTGCATCACCTGGCGCAACTGCTGGTCCAACGCGCCGAGCGGCTCGTCCAGCAGAACGACGGCCGGGCGGTTGACAAGCGCGCGGGCGACCGCGACACGCTGCTGTTCCCCTCCGGAGAGTTCGGCCGGCAGCCGGTCGACTTTGCCCTCCAACCGAACCATGTCCAGCGCCTCGGCAACGCGCGACTGAATGTCCGCGCGCGCGACATGGCGCATTTCGAGCCCGAAGGCCACGTTGCCGAAGACCGTCAGATGGGGAAAGAGCGCGTACTGCTGGAACACGAGGTTGACGGGCCTGAGATGGGGCGGGTCCTGTACGACCGACAGTCCGTCGATCCGAATGTCGCCGTGATCGGGAAGGTCGAAGCCGGCGATGAGCCGCAACACGGTCGTCTTACCGGACCCGCTGGGCCCCAGGATGGAAAAGAACTCACCGCGCCGGACACTGAGCGACAGATGATCCACCGCCACCGTGGAGCCGTGGCGTTTGACCACCTCCAGCAGTTCGACGGCGTTAGTCTGCATTATTCGTGACGGTTCGTTGCGAAATCGCGCAGTCGCGTTCGATCACATCGCGGCGGAGAGGTCCTGTGCCTCCAGTAGGCTTAGATGCCTTTGGCTGCACGCACGCTTG
Organism: Nitrospiraceae bacterium; assembly: GCA_036397655.1. Taxonomy (GTDB): domain Bacteria; phylum Nitrospirota; class Nitrospiria; order Nitrospirales; family Nitrospiraceae; genus 2-02-FULL-62-14. Next base: position 4,217 of record DASWIN010000296.1, read on the forward strand.
TCGCAGCAGCGAATCCGCGATCGCAGCAGAAGCGTTCACGGATAATGCAGGCTCTAGTTCACGAACTGGTCAGCTCCACCGGGTCGTCATCGCTGCGTGTCTGACGGCGCAGGCGGATTCGCGCCTGATGCTTGCGGAGCATTTCCCGCCGCAGCACCTCGCGGTCCTCGGCGACGACGCGGACCAGCCGGTCGGCGTCCTCGGCATGGTCGCGCACCAACTCGGACAGAGTATGAACCTGCCGTTCGAGGCGATCGAGGCGCCAGAGAATGTCCTGCACGACGCTTGCTGGATCCGGCTTGGGCGGCAGGCGCACCACGCGTCCGGATTTTCCGCTGGTGGGTTTCTTGGGCATGGCCTCCCCTGTGGCGTCAGTTCGGTTAGGTTCTGCGCGTAGTATCCGCTCGCTTCCGGACCGTGTCAATCCTTCCTATTTGCCGTGGGTCCTGTTAGAATTTGCCGCCATGAGAAACATACTCACCATGGTGCTGGCAGGCGGCAAGGGCGAACGGCTCCATCCCCTGACCCTCCACCGCGCCAAGCCGGCCGTCCCCTTCGGCGGGAAATACCGCATCATCGACATCACCCTCAGCAACTGCCTCAACTCCGGCCTGAGGAGGATGGCGGTCCTGATCCAGTACAAGTCCTATTCGCTCGACCGGCATATCCGCACGGCCTGGAATATTTTGAACCCCGAAGTCGGGGAATTCGTCATCTCGATCCCTCCCCAGCAGCGCATCAGCGAAGACTGGTATCGCGGCACGGCCGACGCGGTCTACCAGAATCTCTTTCTCCTGGACAACGAAGAAGCGGATTACGTCCTGATCCTCGCCGGCGACCATGTCTACAAGATGGATTATGCCGAGATGCTCGATTGTCTCCTGGAACATCAGGCCGACGTGGTGGTGGGCGCGCTCGAATGCCCCCTCGCGGAGGCCACCCGGTTCGGCGTGATCGGGGTGGACGAGAAGTTGCGGATCCAGAGTTGGGACGAAAAGCCGGCCCACCCCAAGCCGATGCCCGGGGATTCCGGCCAGGCGCTGGTCTCCATGGGCATTTACCTGTTCAAAGCGGACGTCATCCGGAAGTGCCTGATGGAAGACGCCGCCCAGGAGACCGCGCATGATTTCGGCAAGAACATCATCCCGCAGATGATCCCGACCAGCCGCGTCTACGCCTTCAAATTCCATGACCGGAACGAGAAGGCCGTGAAGTACTGGCGCGACATCGGCACGCTGGATGCCTACTGGGATGCCAACATGGACCTCGTGGCGGTGGATCCGCTGTTCAACCTCTACGACCGGGACTGGCCGCTCCGCACCTACCAGGGCCAGTTTCCGCCCGCGAAGTTCGTCTTCGCCCAGGATTTCGAGGGCGGCCGCATGGGCGTGGCGCTGGACTCGATCGTCTGCGGCGGCTGCATCATCTCCGGCGCCCGCGTGCAGAACACGGTCCTCTCTCCGGATGTCATCGTGCAGGACTACAGCGAGATCCACGAGTCCGTCGTGATGGAGCACGTGCGGATCGGCGAGCATTGCAAGATCCGCCGCGCCATCATCGACAAGGACGTGGTGATCCCCGACAAGACCGAAATCGGTTACGACCCCGAGCATGACCGGCGGCGGTTCGACATGACCGAGTCCGGCCTCGTGGTTATTTCGAAGGGAATGAAGCTGGATGCCTCCCTCCATCCATCCGGTTGACCTCGTCACGGCGCTCCGCCAGAAGCACCTCACCCCGGCGATTGTCTTTCTGACGTCCCGCCGGGCCTGCGACGACGCGATGCAGGCCTTCGAGCACAGCCCGGTCGCGCTGCCGCCGGCGCGCCGGCAGGCCATCGCCGCCACGCTCAAGGACCTCGCCGTGCCGTATCCCAGCATCGCGGAGCATCCACTTGCGCCCGTCGTGGAACGGATCGGCGTCGCCGCGCACCACGCCGGCCACTTGCCGTCCTGGAAGATCGCGATCGAGGAATTGATGCGCCAGGGGCTGCTCGACGCCGTCTTCGCCACCACGACGCTGGCCGCGGGCGTGGACTTTCCCGCCCGCACGGTGGTGATCACGCAATCCAGCGTGCGGAAGACCAGGGACTTCACCGACCTGACCAACAGCGAAGTGCAGCAACTGGCCGGGCGGGCGGGCCGTCGCGGGAAGGACCTGGTCGGCTTCGCCGTCGTCACACCGTCGCCCTATATCGACCTCAGCGTCCTCACCAAGGGATTCACGGGACAGCCGGAGCCGATCGACAGCCAGTTCTCGATCAACTATTCGATGGTGTTGAATCTCCTCAAGGCCCATCCGCTGGATCAGATTCAATCCATCCTGGCCAGGAGCTTCGCGCAGTTCCAATTGAACCGGCGGGCCGAGACGCTGGAATTCAAGCAGGATGCATTGCGCGTGCAAATGGAGCCCTATGGTCCCCGCGTGTGCACGGATTGGATCACGCAATGGCAGCACTTCGATCAGGCCCGGCGTCGCAAATCACAGCGCGTGCACCTCAAGCGCCAGGAGCCGCCCGAACTGACCGCGCGGCTGCACTTTCTCACTCCGGGCCGCGTCGTCGGTCTGACACGGGGACGCGGGATCGTGCTCCGGCAATACCGGAGCCGGGGACAAAAGAGCCCGATGGTGACCGTCGTGCGGGAAGCCGGCTCCGTCACCGAATGCCCGGCCTCGACCGTGACGCAGGTCTTCGACCGGGCCTTCGAGGTTCAGGAAACGTCGGCGTACCCCTGGTGCACGCCCCGCACCCTGGATGAGCTGACCGGCCATCTGACGGAGCTGCCCGTGCGGCTCCCCGTGCTGCCCATTCTCGTGCAAACGGAACCGGAGGAGGGGGAAGTAGCCCTGACACTCACCGACGACTTCCCCTGCCCCACCTGCCCGTCACGGCCGGCCTGCCAGAAGGACCATCCGACGGCGTTGAAGCTGAGGCAGGACTTTCAGCGTCACCAGAAAATGATTCACGCCCTGCGCACCGGCTTGTGGCACAAGTTTCAATCCCGCACGGACGTCCTCCAGCAGTTCGGGTATCTCACGCCGACCTGCCGGTTGACGGCCGACGGCGAATGGGCCCGGCTGATTCGTATCGATCATTCGCTGCTGATCACCGAATTGATCCGTGCCGAAGCCTTCACGGGCGTGGAACCACACGTCTTGGCGGCCATCATGGGAAGCATCGCGCACGACGATGATCGTCCGGGCTCATTCCCGCGCATGAGCCCGGGGCTGTCCTCGGTCATGTGGCAGGTGCGGAAACTGGCCGAGTCCCTTGTCCCTCACGAGGATCCGCCGCTGTTGCGCGCCGACGTGGCCGCCCTGACCGAACGATGGGTCGGCGACCCGGCCCTGACCTGGCTCGGACTGTGCCGGACGACCACGATGGCCGAAGGGGACATCTACCGGCTGCTGGCCCGGACGCTGGAATTCCTGTCGCAGATCCATACGCTCAAGGGCACGCATCCGGGGCTGGCCGACACGGCCAACAAAGCCATCAAGAATCTGCGCCGGGGCGTGCTGGAGGAACTGCCATGAGGACCAAGCTGACAAGCGACAAGTTACAAGTTCTTCTTCCACCTTGTCAGCTTGCTCGCTTGCAACTTGCAACTTTGAGGTCTACGTGACCACCGATGAATTAGAGAAACTGCTCGCCCAGCAGTCGGTCTCCCTCCTGCACCGGCTGGCACGGGGACGCATCCCCCGGCACTTCCGTCTTGGCAAACGACGGCTGATCGAGGGGTTGCTTCGCAGCACCGCGACCAATCGAGCCGGCCTGGAATCGGATCTTCTGGCCTTGATCAAGGAAGGAGACCCGCAGCAGAGCCGGCCTCCGGTCCTCCCGGGAGCAGACTCAAGCGGCCGCCGGCATCAGACCGGCCCGAGCGAGCCGGAGCCGAGCGAACCGGCAACCGACCTCACCGCGTTCCTGGACGGCATCGGCGTTCCGGAGCCCCAACCGTTCGTGCCGGATGCCTGGCAGGACGAAGCCCTGGATCATCTGGCTGAAACGGACGTGATCGTCAGTGTCCCGACCGGCAGCGGCAAGACCTACGTGGCGATCGAGGCCACGAAGCGGGCCATCGAATCGGAGCGCACCGTCATTTACACCTCTCCGCTGAAAGCCCTCTCGAACACCAAGTTCACCGAGTTCTCGAAACTCTTCGGCGCGGACCGCGTGGGCATCCTCACCGGCGACCGTCGGGACAACACGCACGCCCCACTGCTGATCATGACGACGGAGATTCTCAGAAACCTGCTCTACGATGCAGCGGGCGGTGAAATCGACGTGCGGCTGGACACCCTGGGGCTTGTGATTATGGATGAATCGCAGTATCTGGCCGATCCGGAGCGGGGGGTCGTGTGGGAGGAAACCATCATCTTTTGCCCGACCCAGGCGCGCCTATTGCTGCTATCCGCCTCGATCGGCAACCCCCAGGACATCGCGGCCTGGCTCTCCAGCATCAGGCCGACTCCCTGCCATTTGGTGCGGCACAACCGGCGAACCGTGCCACTAAGGGCCGGTTATCTGCACCCCTCGGGTAAGCTCGTCCCGCTGTTTCGGTCTGCCGGCATCCCCCATGGCCACGCCTCGCTGCATCCGGACGCGAAGCGCCTCTTTTCCCAGTACGAAGACCAAAGCCTCCATCCTCGTTCCAGGTAAAACCAGCCAAGTTGTGTAAACCACACAGCGTAGGCGTTTTGCGACAGATCGTCACTTTATTTATTATACTTTAGTCTATTTATTCAACATGTTATATATGGCACTGGTCTTGCTGTATAACATGTCAATATGCGAACCATTGTTAACATGAAGAGCGCGATGATCGGCCTGGGGCTTGCGATGGTCCTGGGAGGGTGCCAGGGCATGCAAGGCCCCCACACCCCGGCCTCGCTGGATAACGTGGGATTCATGACCGCATTTGACATCTACCGCCACTGCCAGGTTGGCACGAACGTGGACAGCATGCGCGCAGACCTGAAGCATCTTCTCCGCGCAGCTGCGAAGCAGGAATCCGCCGCCTCGTTTCCCCTCCTGCTGCCTGACTTCTTGCAAGAAATGAGGGAGAAGCCGGCGCCGCGGCTGGCAGCCGATCCGAACGCAATGGCAGCAGCCTGCGCTCTCTCAACCGGTCAGGCGGCTCTGATTGCTGAACGCATGGACCTGGCCACCGAGATGTTTCAGAGCGTGCTCGAGAACCACTCCGAATCGCAATATGCCTATTACGCGGACCAGGCCAGAATGGGCTTGCATCATGTGGAACACGGAGCCCAGCTTACCGGGTCCCCGGATGGCACGCCGGCAGTGCTCACGATTTCCGCCGTCTCTCCCACGCTAGGCGGCCGCGCACCGGTTTCCTCCACAGACTAACCCTTCGCTCGAGGCCGCGGCCCCCGGAGCCGCCGATAGAGCGCCGCATACGCTTCCGCTGATCTGGACCAGGATACATCCGTCGCCATTCCCGCCTTCATCAGCCCCGTCCATTCGTCGCGATCCGCGTAGACGCGCAAGGCCAATAAAATTGTGGTCAGCAGGGATTCCGGCGTGGCCTCCGTGAACGCGAACCCCGTCGCCAGTCCCTCGTCCGCCGTCCGCGGCGTATAGGCCACCACCGTATCCGCCAACCCGCCCGTCCTGCGCACGACCGGCACCGTGCCGTAACGCAGGCTGTACTGCTGGTTCAGCCCGCAGGGCTCGTAGCGCGACGGCATGAGAAATATATCCGCGCCGGCCTCGATGGCGTGCGCCAGCGCGTCATCGAACCCGATGCGCAGGCCGAGCTTGTCCGGATAGCGCATGCGCAGCGACTGAAACTGCAGCTCCAGGGGCGGGTCGCCCGTCCCGAGCATCGCCACCTGCACGTCCAGCCGCATCAACTCAGGCAGAACTTCCGCCACCAGATCCAGCCCCTTTTGAGGCGTGAACCGCGAAATCACCGCCAGGAGGGGCACATCGCGAACCGGCAGCGAGAGTTCCCGTTGCAGGGCTTCCTTACAGAATTTTTTTCCGGCAAGGTCCGACGCGGAATAATGGGCTGCCACATGGGGATCGGCCGAAGGATTCCATGCTTCCAGGTCGATCCCGTTGACCACGCCGCTCAGCCGGTCCTTCCGCTCGCGCAACACCCCGTCGAGACCGGCCCCAAACTCTGGCGTTTGGATCTCCCGACTGTAGGTTGGACTCACGGTCGTCAGAAGATCGGCAAAGACCAGGCCGCCTTTCAGCAGACTGGCCTGGCCGAAGAATTCCAGCGTTTTCGACGTAAACAGTTCGGCTCCCAGCCCGGTCTTCGGGAAGGCGATCGCCGGGGAAAGCCCCTGATAGCCCAGATTGTGCACGGTGAAGAGCGAGCCGAGCTTCTTGAACTCCGGACGCTTCGCATAGAGCGTCTTCAGATAAACCACGCTCAATGCCGCCTGCCAGTCGTGCGCATGCAGCACGTCGCACTTCCAGCGCGACACCCTGGCAAAGGCCAGCAGGAGTTCCATGACGGCGCGGCAGAAAAACGCGAACCGCTCGAGGTTGTCCGGGTAATCGGCTCCCGCTTCCCCATACAATCCCTGGCGGCCGAAGAACGGCCCGTGGCCGATGGTGAACACTTGCACGTCGGATCCGGGCAGGCGTCCCTCCTCCACCTCGGCACGGATAATTCCGGCTGACGTCGGTACGGCCAGCCGTCCCCACTCCCTTAGCCCGTGCGCCGCGCCGTCGATCGTGCCATAGCGCGGGAGCACCAGCCTGACCTCATGGCCCAGCTTAGCCACCTCGCGCGGGAGGGCCCCGGCCACGTCAGCCAGACCGCCGGTCTTTGCGTAGGGCACCGCTTCCGGTGACACGAACAGAATGTTGAGCGAAGACGCGGCAGGCATCACAGGCTCACGGCCGATCTGAGCCACATCATGCGTTCACTTGGAAGGAGAAGGGGCGTTGGGCGTTTCCAGACGTGTTTTGAAAAGGTCTTCCCGGGCCCAGGTTTTTCCGATCGCATGCAGCTCGTCCGCCGGCACTTTCTCGCGGTAGACCAGGAGGCCGTCGGCAAATCCAAGGAGCTCGCCTCGATCGGGATAGCCGAAAAAAATCGAATCTTCGGATATAATGCCCATCGTCCAGCCCTGCGGAGCTTCCCCCATCGGGGTCCGGAACCGCGGGATGCTGTTGCCGTTATCCAGCGTGTAGAACTGCATCCGTTCGCGATGCGTGTAGGCCGGCTTCCCCCACGTTTCCAGGAACGCCTGGATCGTCAATCCCTCGAAATGGATCTTGTGGTCGAGAATCTGCGCCTTCTGCTCGGCCAGCGTGGGACCGGAACAGGCCGACATGGCGACCAGGCAGCTGAACAGAACCGCCGTCGCAAATAGCCCGGCCATAACGCGCGATGCACTGACGTGATTGTTCATAGGAGGCGGCGGCTTTTGGGTTCTTCCGGCTTCACCGGGACGCAGGTATCGCACTGGCAATGCTTGCGCAAAAAGGTGTACGAAAAAATGCCGGTGTCGTGGCCGTCGCTAAACGTGAATTTCAGCGCGTAGCGCCCGACCGCCTCGACGTCCTGCGCCGCGACGAAGATGGGGACGTCGTCGGGCTTGAGCTTCAACTCGCCGGTCCATTCGTCCGTACAGGCGGCACAGGGACAATGCTGGCGAAGGTAACGGACCGGATAGAGGCCCTTGTGCCCATCGGACCACTCGATCCCGAGCACGCCCTTGTCGAGCCACTCCATGTCTTTGGGTTCAAGCACGGTCGTCGTCATGGCGTCCCACTATAACGCACGTTTCCCCGCGTCACAAGGCGAGAGAAAATCCGCCGGGGGCAGCCGCTTGCCGGCGACGATCGTCACATAAGACTCGACGGCGGCTTCCAGTTCGCTCAGGATCTGTCCGCTCGCCTTCAGTCGCGTCACCGCCGCAGGCGCCCACCGCAACGCCTGCTGGAGAAACGCCAGACTGCCGGCCGACATGGGCAGACACCGGTCCCGGTCGCGCCGCGCGCAGGAGAGGCACACCAGCCCTCCGGCGAGCGGAGAAAAATGCCCGGCCGTCGTCCGGCCGTGACCGTCGCCACAGGCGGCGCAATGGTCGGTTTGCGGCCTGAATCCGGTCTCCCCCAGGAGTTTGATCTGAAACAGCAAGGCGGTCAGCACGGGATCGTGACCGCTCTGCAGCACGTGCAAGCCGTCAAGCAACGTCTTGAAAATGCTGGGATGGGCATCGCCCTCCCCGGTCACGGCTGCGACGAAATTCGCCAGGCGCGCGGCCGCCGACATCCGCGGCAGATCGTCGCGCAGGCCGGCGAACGAGTCCCGGATATCCGCGCCGGTGATCCGGTACAGCGAATCACCACGCTTTTCGAAGAGGTTGAGCTCGCCATGCACGAACGGCTCGAGGGCGCTGCCGAACCGGTTCCTGAGACGGCGCGCGCCGCGCGCCACCCCGCGGAGTTTGCCGAGCCGGAGCGTGTAGAAGGTCACGATCCGGTCCGCCTCTCCCCACTTGCGGCTTTTCAGGACGATGGCGGGAGTTTTCAGTAGGGACATAAGGTTGCTCTGGTGACAAGTGACAAGTGACGGGTGACCAGCAATACAGCCGCTTCGTCCTTGCCGTCCGGTTTCTCCCAACCTGTCACTCGTCACCCCTCACGTGTCACTTCAGGTAACTGAGCAGCGCCGTGGACAGGGCCAGGTACACGCCGATGCCGGTGATGTCGTTGGCCGTGGTCACGAAGGGGCCGGCGGCCACGGCTGGGTCCACTCCGATTCGTTTGAGGAGGACCGGCATGATCGTGGCCGTGCTGGTCGAGATGAGAAAGGCGATGAGCATCGAGACGCCGACGACGAGGCCCAGGGCCGGCTGCTGATGCCACAGCCAGCCGATCAGCGTCAGCATGGAACCGCAGGCGAGCCCCAGCAGGAGACCGGTGCGGATTTCCCTGAAAAACACCTTCCGGACATCCGCCGGCTCGACACGGCCCGTCGCCATCCCGCGAATGATGAGCGTCGAGGATTGCAGGCCGACGTTGCCGCCCATGGCCGCGATCACGGGGATGAAGGTCACGACGGCCACGACTTCCTGGATCGTGTACCGGAAATGCCACAAAATCGCACCCGAGACCAGGCTTCCAATCAGGTTGGTGAAGAGCCACGGAAGCCTGAGGCGCGCGGCCCTCAGGCTGGACGAAGCCAGCACGTCCTCCTCCGTCACGCCGGCCGATTTCAACATGTCCTCCGTGGCTTCCTCGCGGATGATGTCCACCACGTCGTCCACGGTGATGATGCCGACCAGCGTGTTATCCTTCTCGACCACGGGGATCGCCAACAAGTTATACCGGGCCACATGGCGGGCCACTTCCTCCTGGTCCATGTCCACGGAGACGCTGAGCACGTCACGCGTCATGATGTTCTTGAGCGGCGTGTCCGGCGGGATCGTCAGCAACTGGCGCAGGGACAGCACGCCCACCAGGTGCTCATCCTTGTCCGTCACATAAATGTAGAAGACCAGTTCGGCGTCCGTCGCCCGCTGCAGGCGCCGGATGGCCTCCTGCGCCATCGTATCTTCCGACAGCGAGAGAAACTCCGTGGTCATGATGCTGCCGGCCGTATCCTTGGGATACTTCAGCAGCTCGGCGATCGCCGTGGAGTCCTCCGTCCGCATCAGTTTGAGGATTTCGCCGGAGACTTCTTCAGGAAGGACGCCCAGGATGTAGGTCACGTCGTCGGAAGCCAGATCTTTCAGGAGCACGGCCACGTCGGAAGGGACCAGATCGGCCAGGAGCTGTTGGATGGTCTCGGCATCCAGTTCGCTCAGCACCTGCCCCCGCTGCCCCTCGCCCCGCACCAACTCGAAGACCGTGCGCTTCTCCTTCGGCGCCGGCAGGTGCACGATGGCCTTGGCGATGTCCGCCGGGTGCATCTTCGCGAGCATTTTGCCGAGATTGGTGATGGCGCCACGCCGGACGAGGCGCTGGAAGGACGCCATGAACAGATCGGACTTGCTCTGCCCCTTCTCCGCCGGATCGCGTGCGGGATCCTTGACGGCCTCCCGCGCCGCGTCACGCTCGCTCTGCAATGGTTTGTCCGTCGGTAACATCACGCCTCTCTCACGGAAGGTTGAGGTTAAGGCTGAGGTTGAGAAAAGATGAACATGTCGCCCATTGTTTCAGCCCTCAACCTTAACCTCAGCCTCAACCTTTCTCAGTATCCCAACTCCGTCAATGCCTGCTCGTCCTGCCGCCAGCCTTCCCGCACCTTGACCCACATTTCCAGAAACACCTTCATGCCGAAGAGGCGCTGCATGTCGAGACGCGCCGCCGTTCCGATCTCCTTGAGCCGCTGCCCGCCCTTCCCGACCACGATGGCCTTTTGCGTCTCCCGCTCGACCCAGATGGTCGCCGCGATGCGGGCCAGTTTTTTCTCTTCCACGAACGTGTCGATCGACACCGCCACCGAATAGGGCACTTCCTCCCGGGTCTGCTCCAGGATTTTCTCGCGGATCAATTCGGCCGCCAGCGTCCGCATGGGCTGGTCGGTCAGAAAATCCTCCCCATACGGGGCCTGCCCTTCAGGCAGCAGCTTGACCGTCAGCTCCAGCAGCCGGTCCACGTTGATCCCGATGCTCGCCGACAGCGGAATGATTTCATCCCACGGCAGCATCGTCCGGTAGGCGTCGATGAGGGGCAGCACCCGGGCCTTGTTGACCGCATCCACCTTGTTGATGAGCAGAAAGATCTTCGGCCCGCCGTCCTTCGCCGCCTCGCGCACCTGCTCGACGACGAAGCGATCGCCCGGGCCCGGCGGGCTGGTGGCTTCGACCATCACGTGAATCACGTCGGCCTCGCGCAACGTCTCGAGTGCCGCCCGCACCATGCGGCTGTTGAGTTTGTACTGCGGCTTGTGCAGGCCCGGCGTGTCCAGCACCAGAAGCTGCGCGTCCGGCCGATGCACGACGCCGAGGATGCGGGTGCGGGTCGTCTGGGGTTTGTCCGACACGATCGCGATCTTTTCCCCCAGCAGCGTGTTCAAGAGCGTGGATTTCCCGACATTCGGACGCCCCACGATCGTCACCGTTCCGGTCTTCATGGCACCTCGGGAAAGGCAATGGGCGATGGGCGATGGGCGATGGGATTATTCATAGCTTCAAAACTCCAACCCATAGCCTATCGCCTATGGCCTATCGCCTTTTGAGTCTTTAACGATCTGATAGACCGTTTCCCCCGGCCGCACGAAGCCCAGCCGTTCCCTCGCCAGCTCCTCGATCCGGGCGGGATCGCTCTGCGTGCGCCTGATTTCGGTCTTGAGTTCGGCGTTGGCCCGCTCCAAATCCTTGAGTTCCTGCTCCATCTGCCAGGCATGGTCGCGCATCTGCAGATATTTGAACACGCCCATGTCACCGAAGAAAAAGGCGACGCCGAGCGCGACCGCAAACACCCCGCCGGCCAGCATGCCCGCGCGTGCGAACAGGCGCGTGCGCCGCTTGACCGTATCGTTCGTGCGGTTTCTCCGCATCATCTCTCTACTAAGCCCCGTTAATCGTTATTCGTGGAACGTTAATCGAAAATCATATCCTGCGTTTAACGTCTTCGCCCCTAGCCAGCGCGCACCGCGCGCCGCCCCGGGTACACGGCGTCGCCGCCGAGTTCCTCTTCGATCCGGAGCAACTGGTTGTACTTGGCGACGCGGTCGGTTCGGGACAGCGACCCGGTTTTGATCAGGCCGGTGTTGAGCGCGACGGCGATATCCGCGATCGTCGTGTCCTCCGTCTCGCCGGACCGGTGGGAGACCACCGCCGTGTAGCCCGCCCGCTTGCCCATCTCGATCGCCTCGAGCGTTTCCGTCAGCGTGCCGATCTGGTTGACCTTGATCAGGATCGAATTGCCGATGCCCTCCTTGATGCCCCGCGCGAAAATCTCGACGTTCGTCACGAAGATGTCGTCGCCGACCAGTTGCACGCGCCGGCCGAGTTGCTCCGTCAGCATCTTCCAGCCATTCCAGTCCAGCTCGCTCAACCCGTCTTCGATGGAGAGGATTGGATAGCCGTCCACCAGCTTCGCGTAGTACGCGATCATCTCCTCCGAAGACCGCTTGGGCTTTTTCTCCGCGTCCAGGTAGTAGGCCCCCTTTTTGTAGAATTCGCTCGCGGCGGGATCCAGTGCCAGTGCGATGTCCCTCCCGGGCTTGTAGCCGGCTCCCTCGATCGCCTTCATGATGAAGCTCAACGCCTCTTCGTTCGATTTCAAATCAGGCGCAAAACCGCCCTCGTCGCCGACCGCCGTATTGAGGCCTTTCTTCTTCAGCAACGCCTTCAGCGTGTGAAAGACCTCCGCCGCCATGCGCAGCGCCTCGCCGAAGCTGGTCGCGCCGACCGGCATGATCATGAATTCCTGAAGGTCGAGCCGATTGTCCGCATGCGCCCCGCCATTGATGATGTTCATCATCGGGACCGGCAGCACCCGCGCGCCGCTCCCGCCGAGATAACGATAGAGCGGCTGGCCGGTTTCGTTCGCCGCCGCGCGCGCCACCGCGAGCGAGACGCCCAGGATCGCGTTGGCGCCGAGCCGCCCCTTCGTCTTCGTCCCATCGAGGTCGATCATGGTCCGGTCCACGCTCTTTTGATCGAGCGCGTCCATGCCCGTCAGCTTCGGCGCGATGACGGTGCCGACGTTCGCCACCGCCTTGGAGACGCCCTTCCCCATCCATCGCTTCTTGTCACCGTCCCGCAGTTCCACCGCTTCCTTCTCGCCGGTGGAGGCCCCGGACGGCACCGCGGCACGCCCGCGCGCCCCGCTTTCCAGCAGCACATCCACCTCGACGGTGGGATTCCCGCGGGAATCCAAAATCTGCCTCGCCTTGATCTCCCGAATCGCGCTCATACAACACTCCCGTCCATCAAGTCATAAAGTCCAAAGGTCGAAAGCCTGAACTGCCCATTCCTACTTGGCTGCAAAGTCAAACACCGGTGTCTGCAGCATGCGCGCGGGAGACCGTTGCTCCCATACCGTTTTCTGCAATCGTTCAACCGTATCGGGACTGTAGAGCCGCTCCCCGCATTGGATGCAGACTTTCGCCGGAACGTGCTCAACAACGACCAGTTTATCGCCAAGTTGAATCGTATACGTGACAAGCTGCTCTTTCACAGGTGAGCCGCATAGATCGCACGTCATATCATCCCCTCCTGACTTTAAAGTCCGCCCAGAGAGCGGGATCGGGCTCGTACATGGTGACGATCTTGACCACCGGACGAGACGGGTCGCTGCACTGAACATGAATAGGCCGTCCGGCGTCCGTCTTCCCAAAAATCAAGCAGCTGGGGCCATATTTATCTTCCGGATACACTTCAATCACCTCACCGACCGCGATTGCGTCCCGTATTTCTTGAACGCTGATGCGACGAATGATGCTTTGATCAACCGCATGCTGCGAAAACTCGAATTGCCCCTGGGCAACCCTCTTCCTTATCTCCTGAATCAACTCTCATCCACCTCGACGGTGGGATTCCCCCGCGAATCCAGACTCTGCCTGGCCTTGATCTCCCGATTCGCGCTCATACAACACTCCCGTCCATCAAGTCGTAAAGTCAAAAAGTCGAAAGTCGTTTCACCCGGATAATTTCTTCTTCAGCAACTCGTTCACCTTGCCTGGGTTCGCCTTGCCGCCGGATGCCTTCATGACCTGCCCGACCAGGAACCCGAGCACGGCTTCCTTGCCACCCTTGAACTGCTGCACTTGTGTGGGGTTCTTTGTGATGACCTCGTCGATAATCTTCACCAGCTCACCTTCATCCGAAACCTGAGTCAGGCCTTTCGCCTTCACAATCTCATCGGCGCTGCGGCCCGTGCCGAACATCTCCGCCAGCACGGTCTTGGCAATCGGGCCGCTGATCTCCCCCTGGTGCTTCTTGAGCACCAGGTCGGCAAGCTGCCCGGGCTCCACAGGGCTCTCCGCAAACCCGATCCCCTTCTCATTCAACAAGGCCCGCAAATCGACGGTCTGCCAATTGGCCACCTCTCGCGCGCCCTCGGCTTTCGGCACGCCCGCACGCTCGATCGCAGCCACCGCCGCCATGAAATAGTCCGCCGCCGCCTTGTCCGCCGTCAGGACGCCGGCGGCATAGTCCGTCAGGCCATATTCCCCGGTGAATTGCTTCTGCACCTCGGTGGCCAGCTTCGGAAGCATCTGCTTCAGTTCGCCGATCCGTTCCTCGGAGAGGTCAAGCGGGACCAGGTCGGGATCCGGGAAATAGCGATAGTCATGCGCCTCTTCCTTGCTGCGCATGACGGCTGTCTCGCCGCGGTCCGCATCCCACAACCTGGTCTCCTGATGAACCTTTCCGCCCTCGTTCAGCACCTTCGTCTGCCGCTTGACCTCGTATTCGATGGCATCCCTCACAAATTTGAAGGAGTTGATATTCTTCATCTCGACCTTCGTGCCGAATTCCTTCGTGCCGACCGGCCGCAAGGATAAGTTCGGTTCGCAGCGCAGGCTGCCCTCCTCCATGTTGCCGTCGCAGACGTCCAGATAGACGAGCACGTCTCGGAGCATCTTCAGATAGGCCACGACCTCGTCGGCCGAGCGCATGTCCGGCTCGGTGACAATTTCCAGGAGCGGCGTTCCGGCCCGGTTCAAATCCACGCGGCTTCCGCTCGTGCCCGTCTCGTGCACGTTCTTGCCGGCGTCCTCCTCCAGGTGCGCCCGCTTGATGCGGATTTTCCTCGTGCCGCTGCCGGCGGCAACCTCCACCCAGCCGTTCTCGCAAATCGGCGATTCGTACTGCGAGATCTGGTAGCCCTTGGGCAGGTCGGGGTAAAAGTAGTTCTTGCGCGCGAACCGGTTCCTGGCGTTGATCGTGCAGTGGAGCGCGAGGCCGGCCTTGATCGCCATCTCGATTGCATTTTTATTCACCACCGGCAGCGTCCCGGGCATGCCCAGACAGACGGGACAGACCTGCGTATTGGCCGGCAGGCCGAACTTGGTCCCGCAGGCGCAGAACATCTTCGACTGCGTCTTGAGCTGCGCGTGGACCTCCAGCCCGATGACCGTTTCGTCGGCCATTATTTCTTCTTTTTCCCCTCCGTCCGCGCGCGGTTCATCGCCTTGCGGCCTGCCTCGATCGCCTTCGCCAGTATCGGCTGACTGTCCTGCAAGAGCTCCCGGCCCTGTTCGATGACGTCCTCCCAGGCTCCTTCCGCCTGTTTAGTCGCGGTTCGGAGCCCTTTGCCGGCCTTCTTCGCCAAGCCGCG
>DASWIN010000297.1:0-7027 GCA_036397655.1 Nitrospiraceae bacterium
GGCGAGTTCCTGTTCGTGATCCCCGTCGAATACTTCTTCGCCGACGAGCAGTTCGACGGCGACGGCGACCGGGTCGACCGCGACAAATTCGAACAGGTCGAGCTGGCGCCCTACCTGGAATTCGGGCTCACCGATTACCTGACCGTGGGCGCCCAGCCCAAATACCGGTGGGTCGAGCTCGACACGCCCGGAGGCTCGATCGACAACGAGGGCCTGGCGGAGACCGATGTCTTCACCCGCGTCCGCCTGTGGCACGATGGCCAGGCCGCGTTCTCGATCCAGGGCCTCGTGAAGGTGCCGATCGAGGCCGACGAGGGCGACGATCTGCCCATCGGGCGCGAGCAGGTCGATGTCGAGATCAGCGCCCTGTTCGGCAACGGTCATTCCCTCGATGGGGGACGGATCTTCTACAACCTCGAGCTCGGTTTCCGGAAGCGGTTCGACGACCCGGCCGACGAGGTCCATGGCGACGCCTTCCTCGGCTGGACCGGGGGCGCGTGGACGGTCATCCTGCACGCCCTCAACACCATCGGCCTCAACAGCAACGCCGACGATGCCGAGGTCCTCACCGCGGAGCCGGAATACCGGCGGCACAAGGCACAGCTGACGCTCGCGTATCAGGTCACCGACACCACCTCCCTGGTGGCCGGGGCGTCGACCACCTATGCCGGCCGCAACGTGGGCGTCGGGCATTCGGGCTTCCTGTCGGCGGTCTTCAGGTTCTAGCCCCCGGGCGGGCCGTATTTCCGGGGCGTGACGCCCCGGCGCAGCCGCACGGCCGGCAATCGGCACCGGCGATCCCGGGCATTGCCGGGTCGGTCCGGACAGGCCGGCCTAGCCCTGCGGACGCACCCTCGAAGCTCCGGAAGATGCGGGATCGCGCCCGGCCGATCACGGTCCGCAGGCGGTTTTTGCGACCGCCCGGGAATAAACCCCCCGATCGAGAGGTCGTCATAAGCGGGAAAGCCTGCGAATTCGACCAGGAGGCACTTAGGAATGGGCTCGAGGTTCGAGAAGGCCCTGGTTCTCGGGGCGGTCGCCGGCGCATTGCTGGCCGCGCCGTTGCTGGCCGGGCCCGTCAAACACGTGGGAACCACAAGCGCGAAAGCGGGTGAAGCGATGTCCGAGACTCAATCGAGGAGCCGTGCGTCGGCCAGTGCGTCCGCCTCGGCCACATCGAGCGGCGGCAAGCAAGGCAAGGAGTGCACGTCGAGCGCCAGGGCCTCCGCCGAGGCAAAGGCGGGCGATCGGCACGAAACGTCCTACGATGAGAAGTTCTCAAGCGACGGGGACGGATCCTGCAGTGCCTCGGCGGGCGCGAAAGCCCGCGCGGCGACCGAGAGTCGAAACAAATCGGAGAAATAGATCGCCCCTCATTGGCATGCAAGCCTTGGGTGCCCATGCGGCCGCAGGGATCTCCTAGGAGGACACCCCATGAAACTCGGATCGGCAGTTCGCGGCGTGGCGTCGGCTGTGCTGGCTGGAGTGCTTGGTGCGTGTGTAAATATATTCGGCGCGCCGGTGCCCGATGACCCGGGACTCTATGCCGTTCAGGGCGATGGCAAGTACATGAAGCTGAACGGCGATCCCAAATGGGAGCGCGAGACCTGGGCGAAGCGCGCCGACCTCAGCCGCGGGGTCCGCTTCATCCTGGTCCATCCCTCCCTCGCCGACCATTCGTCCCCCGCCGAGGCGAAGGTACGCCTGCTCCGGGTCGGCTGGGTGCGAAGCGAGATCGCGGCCGGCGGCGAAATCGGTCCGATCCGGGGTCCGCAATGGGTCGCGCCCCGCATCGAGGGGTTCGATCTCCCGCTCCGCTTCACCCATGTCGACGGCGAGCCGCGGGCGATCGGGGCGGCCCCCCAGGGCGGCCGGCTCGAGCCCGGGCTCTATTCCCTCCATCTGGACACCGGCCGGGCCGAGCTCACCGCGCGCTTCGGCGTCGGCTGGCCGGGCGTCGACCGCAAGCAGTACGCGGCGGCCAACTGCCTCGACCGCTATGTCGACGGGGACGTCCCCTACCGGCCCTGTTCGGACCAGCAGCTCGCCACCCTCGGGCAGGGACTGCGCGTCTACCTGGTCCCGCCCGACCGGCAGAGGACCGGCGGAGAGGCCGTCCTCGTCCTCAAGGGCGTCATCGTCAACGTCTCCGACCGGCCGCGGCCGGTGCCGATGCTGGAAGCGGGGCTCCGCGACCGCAACGGACAGATCCTTCACCGCTGGAGGTTTGCGCCGCCCGTCGAGCGTCTGAGCCCCGGCGAGAGCGCGTCCTTCCGCGCCGTCACCCGCGAAATGCCGCGGGAAACCGCCAATGCCTTCGTCAACTTCGCGTCCCACGTCCCCGCGCCCCCATCCATCGCCGGGAACTAGGTCCGGCGGTGCGGCGGAGGATGCGTTGTTTCACCGTGATCGCGATGCCCGCGGCGCTGGCGCTGGCGCTGGCCGGATGCACGTCCTCCCGTGAATCGAGCCCGCGGCGGACCGCCACCGAGCAGCTGCTCATCTCCAAGGCCGCGGACGAGGCCGCCGCGCGATTGACCCTGCCCCTGCCCAAGGGAGCGCGGGTCTTCGTCGATGCCGGCAACTTCGAGGGCACCGACGGAAAGTACGCGATCGGCGCCATCCGCGACCGTCTCCTCGAGCTGGGGGCGCGGCTCGCGCCCGAGCGGTCCGCCGCCGACATCGTGGTC
Source organism: Nitrospiraceae bacterium (assembly GCA_036397655.1). Taxonomy (GTDB): domain Bacteria; phylum Nitrospirota; class Nitrospiria; order Nitrospirales; family Nitrospiraceae; genus 2-02-FULL-62-14. Next base: position 2,691 of record DASWIN010000297.1, read on the forward strand.
GAGATCCGGGCCGGGGCGCTGTCGGTCGACGAGCACAAGACGCTGTTCGGGATTCCCGAGTCGGAGGTGCCGGTCCCCCTGACCGGGGATTTCACCTTCCCGGAGATCGCCCTGTTCAAACGGGACGAGCGGCTGGGGATCGCCAAGTTCGCCGCCACGGCCTACGACGCGAAAGAGGGCAGGCTGATCGGAACCACGGAGCCGAGATTCGGCTTCTCCTACCGCAGGAAGTGGGTCGTCCTCCTGTTCGTGTCATGGACCACGGACAACCTGATCCCCAAGAGCGCCGACGAAGGGCCGCCCGAGGGTCTCGAAATGCTGTACTGAGAGAAATGCTGTACTGAGAGTCGACGCGGAGGCCGTGCGTCCGCCCCGCCGGCGGCCGTCCGCGGTTCCGTTCAGGCGCTCGGGCGGCTTGCTTCGCGCTCCTCACCTCGTCCCCGGCCGCGGCCGGCAGAGGCGCCACAGCGCCAGCGCGCCAAGGACGGCGAGCGCCGGGCCGTAGATCTTGAGCACCGCGTTGGGCCCGAAGTGGGTCGTCTCCAGGACCGCGAAGAACCGGAAGAGCGAGCCCCGCGAGCCGCCGTAGATTCCGGCACCGCCGTAGAGCGGCAGGGCGGCGAGCGCCGACGCGGTGAAGCACAGAGCGGTCAGCGCCGCGGCCCGAACCCAGGGCCGTGCGGCCAGGGCGACCAATCGGGCCATGCCCGCCGCAAGGGCATAATACAGCGCTCCATACATGACGAGGTGGACCGCGAAATAGCCGATGATCTGGCCGTGCCAGATGCCGCCTTCGGGCCGGATGTCGACCGTCATATAGAGCAGTTGGGCAAGCACGAAGATCACGGGGCCGGTCAGGAACGACTGGAAGGCAACCACCGGCGCGGGCGCGACCAGAACGAGGACCGCGAACAGCGTCCACTTCATGACCCGGTAGGCCGACACGCCCCGGTCCATGGCGGCCGGTTGCGGCACGCCCGCATGGAATGCCATCGCCCGCTCCAGCATTCGGCACGTCTCGTGCCGTGGCAGGGAGAGGTGGGTAAGGTCCGCCAGCGTCGCGCGCAACCTTCGGATGGGCAAGCCCGACGGGTCACGGGAAAAACCCATGGAAGCTGGCGTCCCCTAGGGGAGGGGGAGCCAGTTTTGGTCCTCATGGTGTCCGTTCGCCCTCGACCACTATCGCTTCTCCCTGAGACCGTACTCAATGATCATTTTGGCGAACTGCTCTCCGTCGACAAGCTCGATTGGGATGCCTTTCTCTTCCCCATACGCCTCCGCTCGTGCAGCCGCATCATCCCTAAACGTGCCCGACGTAATCACCATTCCGAGCGTAACGCGCTCCTGACCTGCCTCTATTCCCCGTATCAGTTGGTCCACAACCTCAGCACTCACCGGCGGCTCCGGCTGAAAGTGCTTGGCCTGAATCCCCACGATCTGCCGGAAAGCACCCGCGACAAGGAAAGTGGCATAAATATCGATACCTTTATCTTCCCGCCGTGGCACGATCCTCGTCTCCACCGCCCCTAGCCCCTTCAGTACCGTTTCGATCAGCCGCTCAAAACCAAAGCTCTCCATACGACCGCTTCTTAGCTCCTCAAGAGTTTCGCTAATCAAACGCCTCTGGAGGTCCGTAGCGTTCGCGCACGTTCCTTGCACTTTCATACGTGACACTAGAGCGGACTTCGCGATTGCCCTTGGGATGCTCCGCTTGCCATTCAACCACTCAACAGGCCGTCGATAGGCGCTATCCTCGTCGACCCTACTTAGGTCATAAAATGCAGGGCCCTTGACCATACCCACGTAAAAAGACGCGCCCGACGGAACGACAACAAGATCGCCCTCATCCATCTCACGAATAAATCGCCACATGTTTCCTGCTGCGGAACCAGCATTTCTGAGGTTCTCGGCATCGGCGTAATACACGTTTCGGATGATCTCCCGGAATGCGTCCCACCCAAGCTCCGGATTCAGAAGACCCCTCGCTTCCGCCCATCCGATGATCAGATGATCGCTCCCGAGAGCCTCTGCTACGCGGTCTATCCCGCTAGGCGCAATGCGCAGTACAAACGCCTTCTTCTCAGCACGCTGGCTACCCATCTCCGTCATCACCTCGGAATGAAATTAATTTCAGCCCTCGCGAGTAGCGATTCGGCATTTTCCATCCCCGAGCCATATCTCTCCCTCTACGCAGAAGGGGGAGCACGGGCATTCAGTTATGCGCGGCCCGAGTGGGCCATTCCCTCGTTTCGTACAGCCGCGCCGGGAAAGCGTCCAAAGGGCTTCGTCCACATCGAGGGCCACCATCGGCTTTCCATCCTTGCGCGTGAGCCCCTTCACGGCGTCGTGCCACGCTTGACGAACCTTTGGGAAGGTCGCGCCGACGTTACCCTCCCAGGTTCCGGTCATGACCCCGCTGCAAAGCGTCGCCCTCAAAACGTGCACATCCACCGGAATGTCGATCTCGTCGAGGCGCCTGAGCTCGACATTGCAATTGTCCCGGAGAATGCGGATCCATAGCGGGCCGATTTTCGGTCCCCGCAACAGCGGAAAATCGGATTCGCGGCCATTTGAGCCCGCATGCGTATCGTGCCTCAGCCGCATCAGGACAGTGGGCGCGTCGTAATCGCAGTCCCTTAGGAAAATGGCCGGGTCCGAATCCCACTTCCGGCCCAGTGTCTCGCAGATCGTGAACCAGGCATGGGTATCGCGCTTGTCCTTTTGGGAGATTCCAGCTTGCTTGAGGTCCCCTCGGACACGCGCGAAGCCTGCCTTCCGGACTGCCTCCGGCTCAAACAGGTAGTGCAGATCGGAAGACGCATGGGCCGTTCGTGCTGCCCTCCAGAGCACATCAGCATCCCGCATATAGTCTACGCTCACCGTCAGCATGAAAAAGAGAAGGTGCTCCCGCGAGCCGGCAGACAACCCGACCGGCGAGATGTCCTCCGGCATGGTTGCCTCTCCGAGCACGCCCGGACCGCCCGGAGCAAAGTCGTGATGCAGGCGCTGCGCAACCTCCCTTGCCCGTTCCAGATTCACCCGAAACCCCTCCGTCGCGCGTAGTACCGTCGGGCGATCATGAGTGCCCTTCCGACCCTTTCCGGTTTTGGGATATTTCCCTCCCGGCCCCACGCGCTTTGGCGCTCCCGTGAGACCGACGAATACGTAACTGTCGGCCTCATCCCACCACAGGAACTTCGGGTGCGTGAGGTTTCCGGCATTGTCCCGGTTGAAGCAATAATCGGCCGGCAGAATCGAGCCCGGTGCGCGCGCCGGGTGGAGCTCCCTGTAAAGGGCCTTGAACTCCGCCGCCTTGAAGAAGCCGAAGAGACGCTTGGCCACGTCATAGTGCTCCCGGTGCAGGGCGTTCAGTTTGCTGGCAGCTTCGATGTCCTCTGGAGGGATACCGGCCCGCGAATTGCCGCTCAGGGTAACATGGACTTTTGATCCACCCGTGCCATCCACCCAAAAGCAATCAAGTGTTGCCAAGCGCTCGCCAAGGCGGAGCCCTTCCAGCGGCACCTCGACTTCGTATCCCGTCGCAGCAAGGGGTTCGACAATGTCCCGATAATAAAGACGCCCAGCGAGAATGATGAGCTTGGCCGGGGTTGCTATCTCCTTCGTAATCCCAGCGACAACGCGACGGGCCCAGTTGCGGCGCGCATCCCTAGACATCGCGGATAGCGTCAGGTCGTAAGGTTCCAGCATTGCGTTTGGATCTACAACCCCATGAAGCGCCGAGAGGATGTACCAGCGGCCCCCGACGCTCTCCGCAACTCGGCGAGATTTCCGGAACAGATCGGACGTGTAGAGATCGCGGGCCTTGGCCACGGTAGCCTGCTTGGACTTCGAGCAGGCTACCAAGACCACGGTTTCAGTGCCTTCGCCGGAACGGTGAACTGCTGGAGCCGCAATTTCCCCGTCAGCCACCCGGCCGTCCGGTCCGCTCTTCGTGCGGTCAGCAATTCGCAGGTGATGGCTCCCCGTCCTCACGAATTCGATCCTACCCTCGCGGAGCTTGCTCGCGACCGCCACCCACCCTGCAGAAAGCCAAGCCTGGCTGTGTCGTCTGGGAGCGTTGGTATTTGCCCACCACGCCTGATAGCGCCGCGCGCTCGCCGGCAACGGCACTCCCAGAATGCTCTCGATCTCGGAAAGGCTCCCGCTCCACCGATCTCTGTCAAGACCCGCGAGAAATGCCGCAAGATTTTGGTATTTCGTCATGCGCCGGAAGGTCCCCGCACAGGCATCGAGATTGCCTTTTTTAAGGCTAACGAAGCAACCCTGTCTCGCTTATGATTTGTCCCCTGAGGTTCCGGTTCGACCACTGAGTTGCT
>DASWIN010000298.1:0-5788 GCA_036397655.1 Nitrospiraceae bacterium
AGCCTGTCGGCAGGCGTGCTCGCCGCTCAGTCCTTCGACGTACTGTTTCAAGTACGCCTCAGTCCTTCACGGCTGTGCTTGCCTGTCTCACAACGCGACTCCACGATTTCGCGACGAACCGTCATGAATAATGAGGGTTAGAAACATGCGCGTTCGTCAGGACCACCCGCAAATCCCAGGCAGCGCCCCTTTCGTATCGGAAGAGCATTACCGCAGACTGATCGAAACCGCCCGCGACGTCTGTTACACGGTGACACCCGACGGAACCCTTGCCTCCGTCAATCCGGCCTTCCGGCAGATGACGGGGTGGTCTCCCGAAGACTGGTTGGGCAAGTCCTACCTGGAACTCCTTCATCCGGACGACGTCCCACTGGCCAGGGAGCGGTTCTCCCGGCTCATGGTGGGAGAGTCCCTGCCTCCCGTCGAATATCGATTCCGCACGGCCTTCGGATCCTATGTCATCGGCGAAGTGTCCGCGACGACCATATGGGAAAACGGCCGTGTCAGCGGCGTCCTCGGGATTGCGCGCGACGTGACGGAGCGCGCCGAGGCGGAGGCCGCGCTCCGGGAGAGCGAAGAGCGGTACCGGCTGCTGGTGGACCAGGCCACCGACATCATCTACCGCACGGATGCGGCCGGACGGTTCACCTTCGTCAACCCGACCACGATGCGCCTGATGGGCTACACGGAATCGGAAGTGCTCGGCCACCGCTTCATCGAATTCATCGGCCCGGACTACCGGGCCAGGACCGAACGATTCTACGGACGCCAGTTTGTCCGGAAGGAGCCCACCACCTATTTCGAATTCCCCGCGCTCACGCGGGACGACCGTATAATCTGGCTTGGCCAGAACGTCCAACTCCTGCAGGCGAACGGACGGATCACCGGGTTTTCCGCGGTCGCCCGGGACATCACCGAGCGCAAGCGGGCGGAGCAGGCACTGGCGGCCAGCGAGAAACGGCTCAAGACGATCCTGGAAACCGAACCCCAATGCGTGACGGTGGTCACGCAGGACTGCGTGCTGCTGGACATGAACCCCGCCGGGCTGAAGGCGATGGAAGCCGACACGCTTGAAGAGATGCTCGGCCGGTCAGTGCTCCCGATCATTGCCCCGACCCATCGCGACGCCTTTGCCGACTTCATCAGACATGTCCACGCCGGCCAGCCGGGCTTCATGCAATTTGAAATCATCGGCCTGAAGGGCGGCCACCGATGGATGGAAACCCATGCCGTTCCGCTGCGCAATGATCGCAACAATACGATCGAAGTGCTGGGCGTCACGCGCGACATCACCGAGCGCAAGCAGACCGAGGAAGCCCTGCACCGCGCCCTCCAGGCGCGGGAGCAACTTGCACGCAATCTCCATGACAATATCATCCAGTCCATTTACGCCATCGGGTTCACGCTGGAGGAATGCCAGGAACTCCTGAGCGGCATGCCGGCGAACGCCAAGCGAAAACTCAACCAGGTCATCGCCGAACTCAACCGCGTCATCCGGGAGGTCCGGGGCTATCTCGCGACGTCCGAGGAGGAATCGGAAAGCCTCACGGCCGGCGAGCTGATCGCCTCGCTCCAGCGCCTGGGCGGTCTCATGGAGCGGGCCAACGGCGTCCGCTTCTCGCTGACGCTCGACCGCATCGCGGCAGCCGCCCTGACGGCCGGTCAGCGGGCTCAATTCCTGTACGTCGCGCAAGAGGCCATGAGCAACAGCCTCCGGCATTCCAACGCATCGACGGTACGCGTTTCGCTGGCCTGTGCACCGCATGGCGTCCGCCTTGAAATATGCGATAACGGAGTCGGCTTTGCGCTCCGGGGCATGCGGAACGGCAGCGGAGGACTGAAAAATATACGGCTCCGGGCCCGCAAGATCGGAGCGAACCTTGACATCTCCTCCCATCCCATGGGAGGAACACTCCTGAGCATGGAAGTCCTCGCGGGTAAATAAATCATATGCCGACGCGAGAACATACAACGACGACTGCCCGGCTCTCATGGAAGGCCGACCCCGGATCCAAACCACCGGTGAAAGAGCGGCTCATTCGACTGCTCCTGGTGGACGACCATGAGGTCGTCCGCCTGGGGCTGCGGGCCCTGTTCAACCGGACCGGAACCGTTCGGGTCGTCGGTGAAGCCGGCACCATGGAATCGGCCGTCGCGGAGGCCCTTCGTCTCAAGCCTGATGTCATATTGATGGACGTGCGCCTTCCCGATGGCGACGGCATCGAGGCCTGTCGCGACATCCGCGCCGAATGCCCGGACATCCGCGTGTTGTTTCTCACCTCCTATTCGGACGAAGCGGCCGTCCTGTCCACGATCTTTGCCGGCGCTGCCGGTTTCCTGCTCAAAGAAATCGGCGGCAGTGCCCTGGTCCAGGCTGTTGAAGCCGTCGCCAGGGGACAGTCTATTTTTGCACCCGCCGCCATCCAACGCATGATCGCCCAGATGCACCCGGGGTCGCCTGACGAGAAGCCGTCGCCCGACGATGCGCTCTCGGCCCGGGACGAACGCATCCTGGCGCTTGTGGCTGAAGGAAAAACGAACAAGGAGATCGCCGCGGAACTCGGCCTGAGCGACAAGACGATCAAGAATCTCCTGAGCGTGATCTTCCAGAAGCTCCAAATCTCCCGCCGCTCCCAGGCCGCCGCCCTGTTTGTGAGGCGCGCTGCCAGCCAGGGCGCTCTTGGTTTTCCCGAAAAGGACAAATAGCCTTCCCCTCCCTCCCGTTCGGCCCTTCCCTCCTTAGCCCCAGCGGACATACTACGGCAGCATGCTTATCGTGCTGCTGTTTCACACGAACATCCATGGCGGTGACGGGATTCAGGAGACGCTGACGGCACAGGCCCGCGGTGTTGAACTGACGCATGTCCGCAACGTGACGGGCTTCCTGTCAGGCATCGACTTCCGCGCGCGGCTCGTCGATCCACGCGATTCAGCTGCGTACGTCCTCAGGTCCGTCCAGGTTGCGTGGAAGGCCTTTCGTGTCGGGTGAGAAATCGGCAGATGCCGCGACCGTGCTTGTCGTGGAAAGCCAGGACGCCGTCCGGTTGCTGGTCTGCTCGACGTTGCAGGCCCGCGGGCACGACACGCTGGAGGCGGGGGACGGGCTGACCGCCTGGCAGCTGTTTTCACGCCATCGCGACCGCATCGGCTGCCTCATCACCAACTTCGTCCTGCCGGGGTTCAGCGGGAGCGCCCTCGTGGATCTCGCCCGCGAGTTGCGTCCGGACCTGCCCGTGCTCATGATATCCGACACCCCCCACGCGGTCCTCGCAGGCGAGTTTCCCGAACTCGCACGCATGTCATTCCTCCGGAAACCGTTCCGCGCCGATGATCTCCTCGCCATCGTCACGGCCATGCTGACTCCGCGCGTCGAATCTCGTTGGCGGGGTTCGCCTCCCTCGCATTGACAGACTCGCACCGGCTCTCCTACTGACGTTCCTCGGCTCTGTGATCCCCGGGCCTGGACGGACAAGATCATGCAGAAGGAGCGAAAACACTGAGTCGGGCGTTATCCGTCACTGGTCATTCGAGCAAAGAAGCCATCAGCTCTTCAGACGTGACGATTTCCGTCCCAAGCTTGCATGGGATGGAACCCTGCGTCAGGATGTCGCCGATGGCCCCGATCCTGCGAGGATGCGCGCGATGATCGTCGGCAGATTTCTCATGAGTCTCTTGTTTGTCGCCGCAGCGGCCGGCTCCGCGATTGCGGAAACCACGGCACAGAGCGTCCATTGGGGCGCCATCGCCTATCCGGACAAGGACCGGACGCTCACAGCAGGGTTCGTCACCGACCGGTTCACGGAATTCGACGGGACCGGCAACCGCTACAACAACACACGGGAAACCATGGGTTTCAATTTCTGGTCCCTGAGCTGGACCGAGCGGCTGGAGCGCTACAAGGGCTGGAATACGAATCTCACCGTAGGCGCCGGCCAGACGCGCGACGGCTTCAGCCGGTTCCTCCAGAACGACGTGGTGCACAAGTTTCGCGGACTCACGCCGGTGCCGGTCGGCGCCAAACGCGAGACCGCCGACTTCATGTTCAACGGGACGCTCACGAGATGGAAGGGGCTCTTCGGCGATCATGAGGACGGCTTCGCGGGAGCCGGGCTGGCTGCCGGCTCGCTCTACTACGAGCCCTACGTTCAACTTGGCGTGCGGCGGATGTCGCTGGCCGATGCCGCGCGGGCGAGCTTTGGCTCGGCGCCGGCCCTGCTGGAACAGGCATCAGACTACGTCCGCATCTCCGCCATGGGTCGGTACGGGCGGCCGTTCAGCGGCGCCGCCTTCCGCGAGGTGGCGCCGCAAAATTACTTGTTCCAAGGGTCCATCGGAATCGGCAATTACCGGGCGTGCCGGTGCGACGCGACGCCCTGGGAGATCGAGGTGGCCTTTACGGTCGACTCGGGACTCTTCGTGGATCGAAGGGGAGATGCGCTGGAAGAACGGTTCGCCTCATTGGCGCTGCGGTATGCGGCGGCGAGCCTCGAAACCTGGAATGATCTCATCAACCAGAAGGATTTCGGTCCGACTTTCGGCGCCCGCCTGACGGTCGACCTGCTGTACCTCTACGACCATTGGTGAAAGAAACCGATTTATAAACCCAGGCAGCGGTGGCATGCCCTTCCGCTTCAGCGCCTCTCGGAGGCGGACAGAGCGAACGAGCTGGCGGCATGGTCTCCTCCCTTGCTCGCAGAGGCCGCACGATCAGAATGTGCTCCCTCGATGCGCGCAGTCGTCGGAGACCATGCCGCACTCGCGGGAAGGAACCGTGTGAGCAAATGAATATTAAATAGAACGGCGACGAGTCGTCTGCAAACTCGTCGCCGTTAACGCTTCGCCACGTTCAGCGGGCTACGCCGGCAGTGATTGCCCTACTAACCTTGAATGTCCCAATTTTCTTCCCCTACCGAGCAACCGAGGTTGCTCGCCGCCTTGCGCGTCGGCTCGAACGTCCTGTCGCGCCGGCACTATGCTGCGCGACTTCGATGAGCGAACTCAGCGCATCGTTGACAGCCCGCTCAGTTGGAAATGCCGCCGCCACTTCCGGTGTGAGTCGCACGAGATTCGTGCCCGCCCGATAGGCTTTCAAGTACTTGCCTCGCACGCCTCTCCCGAGGCTCTCTCGACGATACTCGGAACGCATGCCGTCTCGCTTAACCTTCTTCATAGATTGCCCTCTCAGACTTTGTCATCACGCGCGCACTGATGATTCTGATCTTCCTGCCTCGATCCGTATGCACGACAACCAGCAAACGAATCAACCGGGATTGCCCGAAAGTCAGCCAACGCCTTTCCCGATCCGAATGATCCGGGTCCGGGAATGTGATCGCCAGCGAATCTCCGAAAATCGTTGCGGCTTCCTGAAACGAGACGCCATGTTTCTTCGCATTGGCAAATGCCTCGCCTCATCCCATTCAAATTCCATCACACCAGTCTCGTTCCGTCATACTTCTGGCGCATGTTCGTAAGTGTAGCCTTCCTCCGCAGACGAGGCAAGCGCTCTGACTCCTGGGCCACGACTTCCCCGTTTCAGTCACAACGACTCCCGTCCCTCATTTCGTCAGCCATGTGAAGTAGGTGGGGTCAGAGTACAATTTCCCCGGCAGATGGTGGTCAAAGAAGCGGGCAATGATTCGAGGGCACTAGCTACTGGAGCAGCACACTGAACGTGGCGAAGCGTGAACCCGCATGATTCATGAGGGTTCGTGACGAAACCGCCCAGACGCCTGGCGAGACGGGCGCGTGGAGCTGCGAGGGAGGGAGGCAGCCTTGAAGAGGCTGTTGA
>DASWIN010000299.1:0-8508 GCA_036397655.1 Nitrospiraceae bacterium
AGAATGAGGTTCTTTACGCGGTCCACGCTGATGCCGGCGGGGGTGGGCAGATACTCGGCGATCACGTTGAAGTGATGGTCGGGACGCATGCGCCAGATCTTCCCGGCGGTGAAGTCCGACACATACATGTTGCCCCAGGTGTCGAAGTCCACGCCGTCCAGGTTGCGGAAACGGGACGAGAAGAAGCCGTTGGAGACCAGTTCGGTGATGGTGCCGTCGGGGGCGATCTCGGCGATGCTGCCCTTGTTCCAGCTGACGGCGATGAGCCGCCCGGTCTTCGGGTGCACGGCCAGGCCACGCGGTCCGGCCAGTGCGGCGTCGCGGGCCAGCACGGACACGGCATACTGCTTCGCAGGGTCGATCCGGTAGATGACGTTGGCCTCCATGTCGGAGGCATAGAGCAGTCCGTGTGGATCCGCGGCAACATCCACCAGCCCGATCGGACCCGGCTGCCCAGTGAACGACACGGTGGTGACGGATTTGCCGGTCTTGACGTCGAAGGCGCGGAGCGTGTCCAGGTCGGCCACGTACAGCAGCTGGTTGACGATCACCATGCCCTTGGGTGCGTGGAGCACCGTCGGGCCGTCTCCGCCGCGGATGAACTGCGCGGCGACGACCTTGCCGTCCCGGTCCAGCTTCGTGATGAAACCGTTGTTGTCCCTGGCGTCCGGCTCGCCGTTGATACTGGAAATGAAGTAGCAGTCGCAGGCCTGATCGGACACGAAGCTCTGAGGGGATTGCAGGCCGGTGACCTGCAGCGCGACGGCCACGGCCGGCGCGCACAGCCACAGGCCGACAAGCGCGGGAGAGATCGCACCAAACAGGAGATGGCGGTTCACGGTTGGGGCTTTCCGGTTGTGTATCGCGGCCAGCAGACTTGCGTCATGGTACGAGAGGCTCCGAATCGGTGTCAAGGAACGTTGACACCGATTTCAGGGCCCTGCTATTGTGCGGCGGATTTTTAAAAGGTTGAGGTTAAGGCTGAGGCTGAGGGAAGCCTGTCCTCAACTTTCTTCCCTTAACCTTAGCCTCAACCTAAACCTTCCTTGAGGTGGCTCTGTGGCGGCGAAATTGATTGACGGCAAGGTGTTGGCGCAGTCCATCCGGGAACGGATGGCCAAGGATGTCGTTGACCTGCATGCGAAGACCGGCGTACGGCCCGGCCTAGCGGTGATCCTGGTCGGAGACGATCCGGCCTCGCATCTCTACGTGAGGAACAAGCAGAAGGCCTGCGACGCGGCCGGCATCTACGTGGACGAGCACAAACTGCCGGCTACGACGAGCCAGGCTGATTTACTGGCCCTCATTCAGAAGAAGAACGCCGATCCGAAGGTCCACGGCATTCTGGTGCAACTGCCCCTGCCCAAGCACATCGACAGCAAGGTAATTCTAGATGCAGTCTCGCCTGCGAAGGACGCGGACGGATTCCATCCCTACAACCTCGGACGCCTGCTCGAAGGCAACCCGACGTTCGAGGCCTGCACCCCCAAGGGCATCATCGCGATGATCGAGTCCACCGGCGTCAGTATCGAAGGCAAGCGGGCGGTGGTGGTGGGGCGCAGCACCATCGTCGGGAAGCCGGTGTCGCTGATGCTGTTGCACCGGCATGCGACGGTCACCGTGTGCCATTCCAAGACCAGGGATTTGCCGGCGGTCTGCCGCGAAGCGGACATTCTTGTGGTCGCGATCGGCAAGGCCAAATTCGTCACGGCGGACATGGTCAAGGAGGGGGCGACGGTGATTGACGTCGGGACGAACCAGCTTCCGGACAAGACCTTCGTCGGGGATGTGGATTTCGGGCCCGTCAGCCAGAAGGCCGGCTGGATTTCACCGGTTCCGGGCGGCGTCGGTCCGATGACGATCACGATGCTGCTTTACAATACGGTGGAAGCAGCCAAGCGGTTTGCCGCCAAGGGCTAGGATGCTGAAAAAGGCCTCCAACTTCGTTCTCGGTCGCCCGTCTCCCTGCGGCGTACCGAAAAACGTACGCCTCAGTCGCCGCGCTTCCTGCGGCCTCGTTGGATGACCTTTTTGAGCATCCTTCAATCTGGATTAAGGACGTAAGAGATGAGCATTGGCCCCAGACGTCGTCTCAAGGAAATACTCGAGCGTGGCGACTTCGCCGTGACGGTCGAGTACAACCCGCCGAAGGGCATCAACGCCGCCACTATTCTCGACAACGCCAAGTCCCTCATCGGCCGTGTGAGCGGCGTGAACGTCACGGACAATACCGCGGCGATCATGCGGGCCAGTTCGCTCTCGATCTGCCGCCTGCTCTACGAAATGGGGCATGACCCCGTCATGCAGATGACCTGCCGCGACCGCAACCGGCTGGGGATCCAATCCGATCTGCTCGGCGCGCACCTGCTGGGCATTCGAAACGTGCTCTGCTTGACCGGTGACTATCCGACCGTCGGCGACCACAAGGACGCCAAGCCTGTGTACGACCTTGATTCCGTGCAGGTCATGAAGCTGGTGCAGGGATTCAACCAGGGGCGGGACCTGGCCGGCAACAAGCTCGACGGCGTCACCGACTTCATGATCGGCGCGGCGGTGACTCCCGAGATGGACCCGCAGGGGCCGATGCTGGCGAAATTCGAGGCCAAGGTCAATGCCGGGGCGAAGTTTTTCCAGACCCAGGCCATTTACCAAGCCGACCAGTTCAACTCGTTCATGAAGAAAGTCCGGCCGTTGAAGGCCAAGGTGCTGGCGGGCATTCTCTTGCTGCGCTCGGCCAAGACGGCCGAATTTCTGAACGCGAACATTCCCGGCATTGCAGTGCCTGACGACATGATCGCCGAGTTGCGGGCTGCCGGCCCCAACCATGCCGAGGAGGTCGGGATCGAGATTGCCGTGCGGACGATCAAGGCCGTCCGTCCGCATTGCGACGGCGTGCATGTCATGGCATTAAAAGCAATCGACCGCCTCCCTGAAATTCTCACGAAAGCTCAACTGGGCTAAATCGCTCCCCCGTTTCACGCATCGCCGTTCTCTATGGTAGGATTCATCCCATGGCACGGATGACGGTTCCGGCATTCCAGCAGTACAAACGCGAGGGGAAGAAGCTCATCCTCGTGACGGCCTACGACGCCCTGTTCACGAAAATTGCGGAACAGGCGGGCATTGAAGCCATCCTCGTCGGCGATTCACTCGGCGTGGTCGTCCAGGGCAAGCCGGACACGCTCTCGGTCACCATGGACGACATGCTCTACCACGTCAGGCTGGTGGCCGGCGCGGCGCAGCGGGCGCTGGTAATCGCGGACATGCCGTTTCTCTCCTATCAGGTCAGCGTCGAAGAAGCCGTGCGCAACGCGGGCCGATTGTTGCAGGCGGGTGCGGCGGCGGTGAAGCTCGAGGGTGGCGCCGCGGTGGTGGATCGCGTGCAGGCCATGACCCGGTTCGGCATTCCCGTCATGGGCCACCTCGGCATGACGCCGCAATCCGTGCATCAATACGGCGGCTACAAGGTACAGGGGAAGGAACGCGCGCAAGCCGACACGCTGCTGGCCGACGCCAAGGCCCTGGATACGGCCGGGGCTTTTGCCCTCGTGCTGGAAGCGATTCCGGCAGCCTTGGCCAAGACCGTGACCGAGTCGCTGACTATTCCTACGATCGGCATCGGCGCCGGCGCGCACTGCGACGGGCAGGTGCTGGTGCTCTACGATCTGCTGGGGCTCTTCGACGACTTCGCTCCGAAATTTCTCAAACCCTACGCGCACCTCAAGGCCGACGCGCTCCAGGCCCTGCGTCGCTATAAAGAGGAAGTTGAACAGGGCAAGTATCCCACCGACTCCGAAAGTTATTCCTAGCCCAGGCCGACAACGTTGCCGTCGTGCCGTTTGACGCTGGAGTACGAAGCTGATGGCCCGCGGTAAACCATTTCTGGCTGCACTGCTCGCCTGGTGCGTGCTGTTCTGGGTCGGGATGTCGTTCTCGCCCGTGGACGGTCAGAACTGGATCCTGTCGAGCATTCTGCCTTTTCTGCTTGTGGCCGTGTTGGCGGCGACACACCGGACGCTTCCCCTTTCGCACGGCGCCTACGCCCTGCTCTCGATGTTTCTGACCCTGCACATGGTCGGCGCGCATTATACCTATGCGCAGGTGCCGTTCGGGCAATGGCTGGAGAGCGCGTTCGAGATGTCCCGGAATCCCTTCGACCGGATCGTGCATTTCTGTTTCGGGTTGTTGATGACCTACCCGCTGCTCGAGGTCTTCGTCCGGCTGGCGAATGTCGGCGGGGCGCTGGCCTCGTACCTCGCGTTCATGACGCCGCTGGGATTGAGCGGCCTCTGGGAGGTGATTGAATCCTGGGTGGCGCGCATCGTCAGCCCGCACTTGGGCGATGCGTATCTGGGGTCGCAGGGCGATATCTGGGATGCGCAGAAAGACATGGCGGCCGCCGTGACCGGCAGTCTGCTCTGTCTTCTGCTGGTCGCAGCCGCCCGGTCCCGTCGACGAGAACCGGTCTAAGTCATGCCCGATGCCGCGTCCTCATCCAGAGAGCCGGCCGGCGCCGAAGCGCTGAGCGTCCGCCTGCATCGGTGGTTGCTTGCGGCCTACCTTGTTCTGTGGGCGGCCCTGGCGATCGCCCCCGTCGACCGTCGAGATTGGCTGCTGGAAAACATTTTGGCCGTGCTGCTGTTCGGGTTGTTGATCGGCACGTATCGGTGGTTCCGGTTTTCCGATCGATCGTACGTCCTGATGGCGCTGTTCATGGCGTTGCATGCCGTCGGGGCCCATTACACCTACGAGCATGTGCCCGCCGGCTATTGGATGCAGCAAGCCCTGGATCTGCAGCGCAACCATTTCGACCGGCTGGCGCACGCCGGCTTCGGGCTGCTGTTGACGTATCCGGTTCGGGAACTGTTCGTGCGGCTGGCTCATCTGCGCGGATTCTGGAGCCACTACTTTGCGCTCACGACCGTTGTCGCCTTCAGCGGGCTGTTCGAAATTCTGGAGGCCTGGGTGGCGCAGATCGTGAGTCCCGAGCTCGGCGCCCTGTATCTCGGCACCCAGGGGGATATCTGGGATGCGCAACAGGATATGACGGCGGTGCTCGCCGGAGCCCTGGTGTGCACCATGTTCACCGCATTCGTCCAATGGAGGGGCGGTCGGTAACCGGCTCGGTTCGACCCGTCCCTATCTTCCTTCCATCCCACATCACCTGCCCCAGCTTTGAGGATATTTACGGAGCCATCGGTTTATGGTACCGTTGCGCCGCTTTGCTCGAATTGGCGAGCTTCATTCTTAGACGGAGGACCTGTCATGGCGAAAATTGACGCATTCTTCAAACTCATGGGCGAGCAGGGCGCGTCGGACTTGCACCTGGTCTCAGGCCAGCAGCCTATTTTGCGTGTGCGAGGCGAAATGGAGCGGGTGAAATTCGACATCCTCAAGAATGACGAGCTCCGGGCCATGCTCTACGAGATTGCGCCGGAAGTAAAAATCAAGCAGTTCGAAGAAACCGGCGATGTGGACTTCGGCTACGAGATTCCGGGCATGGCCCGCTATCGCGCCAATTTTTTCAATCAAAAGTATGGTTGTGCGGCCGTGTTCCGGCAGATTCCCAGTAAGGTCTTGTCGGCCGAGCAGCTCGGGCTGCCGCCCATTTTGATGAAAGCGGCGATGCTGAAAAAAGGCCTGGTGCTGGTGACGGGTCCCACCGGCAGCGGGAAATCCACGACATTGGCCGGCATCATCGATCACGCGAACAAGAACCGTAAGGACCATATCATCACCGTCGAGGACCCCATCGAGTTCGTCCATGAGAGCCAGGGATGCATCGTGAATCACCGTGAGGTCGGGCTGCACACGAAGTCGTTCGGGGCGGCGCTGCGCGGCGCGTTGCGCGAGGATCCCGATATCATTCTGGTCGGCGAGATGCGCGACCTGGAAACGATCCGTCTCGCGGTCGAGGCGGCGGCCACCGGCCACCTGGTCTTCGGCACGCTGCACACCACGAACGCGGCCAAGACCGTGGACCGCGTCATCGAAGTGTTCCCGGCCGAGGAGCAGGCGCAGATTCGCAATACGCTTTCCACCAGCCTCCGGATCGTCGTGGCGCAAAACCTCTTCAAGCGGGTGGACGTCAAAGGACGGTGCGCGGCGCTGGAGATTCTGGTGTGCAACAACGCCATCGCCAACCTGATCCGCGACGCCAAGACCTTCCAGATTCCCTCTGCGATGCAGACCGGCAAGAAACTCGGCATGCAGACGCTGGACGACGCGATCCTGGACCTCGTCACTAAGAAATGGATCGCGCCGGAGGAAGCGTATGAGAAAGCCATCGACAAGACCCGGTTTATCCCGCTCTTGAAGACGCCGCCGGATGAACTGTCCTTCTGATCGAATTGCGGAAACGCGCCCGGTGAAAGAGGAGTCTTGCCATGAGAAAAGCTGAAATCGATCACATGCTGGACAAGATGCTGTTCACGTTCGAGAACGTGTCGGACCTGAATATCTCGTGCAACCGTCCCCTGCAGGTCGAGTCCTCCGGGCAATTGATCAAGGTGCCGCTTGAGCCCGATATCGAGTCACTGACCCCGTTCCAGACCGAAATCTTCGCGCTCAATCTGACCGGCGGTGACCGGCGGCTGACCAAGAATTTGATCCAGCAGGGGTCTTGTGACAGCTCCTATTCGTTGGGCGACAAGGCGCGGTTCAGAGTCAATATCTTTTCTCAGCGCGGCACCTATTCCATCATCCTGCGCAAGCTGTCCACGGTCATCCCGACGATGAAAGAGCTGGGCCTTCCCAAGGCGTTTTATGAGATGCCGAAGGAAAAGAACGGCATGATCCTCGTGACCGGCGGGACCGGCAGCGGCAAGTCCACGTCCCTGGCTGGGCTGCTGAGGGAGTTCAACGAAACCCAGGCGATTCACGTCGTGACGCTGGAAGATCCGGTCGAGTTCGTGCATCCCAACATGAAGGCGACGTTCAACCAGCGCGAGCTGGGAAGCGACTTTGATGCGTTTGCCAGCGGGTTGCGCGCTGCGTTGCGGCAAGCGCCGAAAATTATTTTGGTGGGCGAGATGCGGGACCGCGAAACCGTCGAGTTGGGCCTCAAAGCGTCCGAGACGGGGCACCTGGTGCTGAGCACCCTCCATACCGTGGATGCCGGCCAGACGATCAATCGCATCGTCGGCATGTTCGACCAGGCCGAAGAGAAACAGATCCGCCAACGGCTGGCCTCGACCATTCGTTGGATCGTCTCGCAGCGGCTCGTCCCGAAGGTCGGCGGAGGGCGGCTCGCCATCCATGACATTCTGGGGAATAACCTTCGTTCGAAGGAATCCATTCTGAACGGGGAATCGGACGGGAAAACCTTCTACGAGATTCAGGAAGCCAGCGAGCCGTTCGGCATGCAGACCTTCGATCAGGCGCTGGTCAAAGCCTTCAACGAAGGCCTGGTGACGCCGGAAACCGCGGAGATGTATTCGACGAGGAAGGCGATCGTGCAGCGGGGCATCGACCGGGTCAAGCAAACACGTGGCGACCAGGATCAGGGGATCACGGGCCTCACGATCGATAAGGAATACGGGACGGGCAAGTTCCCAAAACTCGGCAAGTAATTTCGGCAGCCGTCGGACGGCAACAGCGGGGGGTCTATGAGCCCGGAATCAAGTCAGACTCAGACAAGCGCAGCGGCACAATCGGAAGGCGATCCCCGGTTTGCGTTGATCTGCCTGGCTTCGGCGCAGCAGCCCGCGCCCATCCAGGAAGCCTTGCAGGAATTGGGATATACCGTCCACATTCCCGCCAAGCCGGAAGACGCGCTGGAGCAGCTGGCGCAGAACCGGTATGAACTGGTGCTCATCCATGAGGCCTACGGCGGTTCGCCGGAACAGAATCTGGTGCTCAAGGCGATCCAGACGATGGCCATGCCGCTGCGGCGGCACATGTGTGTCGGATTGATCGGCGCACAACTCAAGACATCCGACCACATGACGGCGTTCGCGAGAAGCGTGCATTTCGTCCTGGCCGAGCCGGACCTCGGCACGATCAAGACGGTCGCCCGCCGGGCCGTGGCCGACAACGATCACTTCTATAAGGCGTTCCGCGAGAGTCTGCGCGAAGCCGGCAAGGAATAGATCGTCCCTGTCGTTCTCACGCCGTATCCACTCATCCGTCGCATATGTCGGCGTGCTGCGCTCGTGCGCAATGCGGAGACCTCACTCACGAGCGAGGCGCGGCAGGCGGGGAAACTATTGGAAGGAAAAACTCTGAATGACCCAGCGGTCGTCTTCCAGGATGAGGACATACCGGGCTTTGGTTTGCTTGGTGTTGAGGGCCTCAATGGTGCCGGAGATGGTCGCCACATCGTTGTCGATTGACCGGGACCAGAACTGACTCTTGGCGCGGTCCATGACGGGGTCGTTTTTCTGAACGCGATCCTGAAACTCTTCGGCCGACATGGTGGCTTTGGTCCTGGTCGCGAGATAGTCGTAGGCTGAGACGAAGTCCCGCTTGTCGATGGCCTGCAGTTGAGCCTCGATCACCTTTACAGGC
>DASWIN010000300.1:0-3462 GCA_036397655.1 Nitrospiraceae bacterium
GGCGTGCGCACGGCGCTCTTCAACTGGCTCTTCGCTCGGCATCACCAGGGCACCTTCATCCTCCGCATCGAAGACACGGACCAGGAGCGCTCGACGGACGAAGCCATCCAGGCCATTCTCGACGGCATGCAATGGGTCGGGCTGGACTGGGACGAAGGGCCGATTCGTCAGACCGGGCGCATGGATCTGTACCGCGACCAGGCCATGAAGCTCTTCGAGCAGGGCAAGGCCTATTGGTGTGTGTGCACGGCCGAGGAGCTGGAAGCGCGGCGGAAGGAAGCGCTCGCCAAGGGACAGAGCCAGAAGTACGACGGCCGGTGCCGTGCCAAGGGTATTGCCAAGGCGGCCGGCGAGGCGGCGCTGCGGTTCAAGGCGCCGCAGGCAGGCGAGACGGTCGTCGATGATCTGGTCAAGGGCCGGGTCGTGTTCGACAACACGGTGCTGGACGACCTGATCATTCTTCGCTCCAACGGCTATCCGACCTACAATTTTTCCGTGGTCGTGGACGATGGGCTCATGGGCATCACGCACGTCATCCGTGGCGACGATCATCTGACCAACACGCCGCGGCAGGTGCCCATGTTCCAGGCGCTCGGCTTCGCCGTGCCCAGGTTCGGGCACCTGTCGATGATCCTCGGTTCCGACAAGGCGCGGCTGTCCAAGCGGCACGGGGCCACCTCCGTGCTGGCCTACCGGGACATGGGCTACCTGCCGGACGCCGTGGTCAATTATCTGGTCCGGCTCGGCTGGTCGCACGGTGACCAGGAAATTTTCTCCCGCCAGGAGATGATCGAGAAGTTCGATTTCAAACACGTGCAATCGTCCTCGGCGGTGTTCAACCCGGAGAAAATGCTCTGGGTGAACGAGCAGTACCTCAAGCAGAGCGAGCCTGCCCACGTGGCCCGGCTGCTGGTTCCCTTCCTGGAGCAGGCGGGGTTGAAGAACGAGGTGAGCGCGGTCTCCCCGGAGTGGCTGGACAGGCTGGTCGTCATGGTGCGGGACAGAGCCAAGACGCTCGCGGAGATGGTCGCGTGGGTCACGCCGTACTTCGGCCCGGATATTACGATGGACGAGGCAGCGGCAAAGAAATTTCTCACGCCCGCGGTGGCGCCGGCGCTTGCCAAACTGGTGGCGCGGTTCGAGGCGGAGCCGGCGTTTCACAAGGAGCAATGGGAAACGGCCTTCAAGCAGGTCGTGGAAGAACAGGGCATGAAAATGGGCCAGCTCGCCCAGCCGGTCCGAGTCGCGCTCACCGGACGTACGGCCAGCCCCGGTCTGTTCGATGTCATGGATGTCTTGGGGCGTGATCGCGCGCTGGCTCGGCTGAAAAAAGGGATTGAACGGGCCAAGTCATCGGCTTGACGGTACCGGTCCCTTAATATTAAGCTGCACACCGGTTGGGGGATCGTCTAGCGGTAGGACGTCAGCCTCTGGAGCTGACTACCTAGGTTCGATTCCTAGTCCCCCAGCCAATATTTTGGCGCGAGTGAAACATCCTGGTGGCATGCCGTCGGGCAGTGGCGCGCCAGCCATACCGACGAGTCATGGCGATGTCTCACCGAAAGCGGTGTCGCGCAACGCGACGTACTTCAACGAATATTCATTCATTGTCGCGAAGCGACACCTTTTCCGGTGTCAGGTGGCATTCCTCGTGGGATGGGGCAGTGAGCGCGGCACCAACAACAAGCCACCCCTTGCCATCGAACTGAGAGAAGAGCTGGGGGATCGTCTAGTGGTAGGACGTCGGTCTTTGGAGCCGGCTACCTAGGTTCGAATCCTAGTCCCCCAGCCACCATACCAAGCTTCGCTTGAGCCGGCGCCTTTTCATCGTTGTATCGAAATTAGCGGCGCCGGATAAAACCCTGTCGTGTTTCTTCTCAGTTGTTCTCAGTCTGTAAGGTCCGGCCGTCCGGCGCGACTCATCGTATGAAGGGGTACGTCCGATGGACGTCCGGACTCGTAGACAGTTGAAGGGGAGGATGTGACCTATGAACGCCGCACGATTTCTGTCCATGGCCCTGATCGTCCTGCTGCTTGCCTCATCGGGAGGTGCCGGTCATGCGGCCGAACAGGCGAAGGCTGTCTTTGCCGGAGGCTGTTTCTGGTGCATGGAGGAGGCGTTCGAGAAAGTCGAGGGCGTCGTCTCGGTCACGTCCGGCTATATGGGCGGCCATAAGGCGAACCCGAATTATGAGGAGGTGTCAGCCGGCGGCACAGGGCATGCCGAGTCGGTGGAAGTCGTTTACGATCCAACCAAGACCGGGTACCAAAAGCTGCTGGATTATTTTTGGATGAACGTGGACCCGCTGACGCCGAATGCCCAGTTCTGCGACCACGGCACGCAATACCGCGCGGTGATCTTTTACGGCAACGAGGAGGAAAAGCGGCTGGCGGAGGCGTCCAAGCAGTCCATTGAACAGGCAAAACGGTTCACGCAGCCCATCGTCACCCAGCTCGTGATGGCCTCGAAGTTCTACCCGGCCGAGGACTACCACCAGGACTTCTACAAGAAGAATCCCATCCGCTACAAGTTTTACAAGCACAACTGCGGCCGCACCCAGCGGTTGGAGCAGGTGTGGGGGAAGTCGTAGGCTACGGAACTTCTTCCAGTTCTTCGGCGAAGGCGGGATGGCCGAGGACGTGGCTGTCCATGTCGGCCTGTTCGCCGGCCTTCAGCGACATGAAATCGAACAGCTTCCGATCCAATAGAAATGCCGGCGCGACGTTCGCGAGCGCCGCGAAGATGCTGTCGGTGCAGCCGGGCATCCGCTGTTCCCAGTCCCGCAACATGGCTTTCACTTCTTTCCGCTTCAGATTTTCCTGCGAGCCGCAGAGGTCGCAGGGGATGATGGGAAACGCCAGCAGTTCCGCGTAGCGCGCCAGGTCCTCTTCCTTGATATAGGCGAGCGGCCTGATCACCAGATGCCGCCCGTCTTTCGAGCGGAGCTTGGGGGGCATGGCCTTGAGCTTGCCGGTATAGAACAGGTTCAGGAACAGCGTTTCGAGGATGTCGTCCCGGTGATGGCCGAGCGCGACCTTGGTGGCTCCCAATTCGGACGCGACACGGTAGAGGTGTCCCCGCCTGAGCCGCGAGCAGAGCGAACAAGTCGTCCGGCCTTCGGGAATCAGCCGTTTGACGATGGCATAGGTATCGCGCGTTTCGATGTGGAACGGCACACCAAGGCGTGTCAGGTAGTCGGGAAGCACATGGGCGGGGAAACCCGGCTGTTTCTGGTCCAGATTGACCGCGACGAGCTCAAAGCGGATCGGCGCACGCTGCTGCAGCACCAATAAGATGTCCAGCAGGCCGTAGCTGTCCTTACCGCCCGAGAGGCAGACCATGACCTTGTCGCCGTCTTCGATCATCTGATAGTCGGCGATGGCCTGGCCGGCCAGCCGGCAGAGGCGGGTTTGGATCTTTTCAACCTCGGCTGCGAGTTTGCTCGCCGAATGTGCATGGGG
>DASWIN010000301.1:0-2403 GCA_036397655.1 Nitrospiraceae bacterium
TGCTCGCCGGCGGCGCCGGCACACATCTGTCGTCTTCGACCCGCTTCCTGCTCGCGCAGTGTCACAATGATCTGCGCTTCACTGAGCCGGCTTGGTCGCATCGTCCGTCTCTCCTCGAGGTCACGGACGTTACTTGAATCCGGAGGATCTTGCGGGGCTCAGGTCAGTGAGACTCACCAATTGCTTTCCCTTATGTCGATAACAAACTGAATTGACCGCTTTAGGTACCACGTGAATTGACCGCTTCTGTTGTTGGCCCTGTGGCCGATCCGGAGGGAGCCGTAGGCGACCGGAGGTTTGGCCACAGGGCTGGCGCGCGTCGAAGCGGATCACGCGGCCTGTTCGGTCTTGCGCTCCTGTTGTTCGTCCGGTCCATAGGCGGCCAGTCGTCGCGGCCCGTGAAAGACGGCGAGGCGCCCGTCGAGGTATTGGTGGACCCGGACCCGGGCCTTGACGTAGTGGCGGCGGTGCCGGTCCTCGGGGATCTGGAGGACGCGGTTGCGGTATCGCACCGTATTGTCGCCGGCGACGACGCGTTCTTCCTGGATGCACAGGACGTCCTCCAGGCTTCCGGCGAAGGGCACGAAGGCTGAGCCCTCGTCCTCGGCCCGGATGGCGAAGCGGGCGTTGTGGCGCGGCAGGTAGTCCTCCTCGAGGAAGCGGTTGGCCGCCGCCATGGTCGTGATGCCGTGGAGCCGCAGCTCCTGGGGCAGGCGCTTCTGGAGCGTGCCGAACATGCGCTCCGAGCGGCCCCGCGCTTCCGGCGAGTAGGCCGGGATCAGCTCGATGCCGAGCTGCTGAAGCGCCCGGCCGACCTGGGTCGGGTTGTCCCGGTCCACCTTGCCCCCGGCCTGCGGCGTATGCCAGTAGTGGCCGCCCCGGTCGGCATACAGCGAGCAGAACAGACCCCTGGCCTCGATCACGTCGCGCAGCGCCATGAAGCTGCTCATGGTGCCTTCCTCGTCGACGAAGAAGGCCGAATAGGTCTCGCTGGTGGCGTCGTCCATGGTGACGATCAGGTCCCACCACCGCCGCGGCACCCACTCGTGGGTCGAGCCGTCCTGATGCAGCATCATGCCCGCCAGCGCCCGGCGCGGGCGCTTGCGCCGGTGCGCCCCGCGCCGCGGCGCCTTGCGGACCCGGCCATGGGCCTGGAGCGTCAGGCGCGTCCAGTTGTAGCTGCGCGTGAAACGGTGATCGGCAACCAGCTTCTCGTGGAAATGCGCGGCCGTGAAGTCCCAGTAGCGGGTGTCGAACAGATCCAGAACCTCCATCACCGTGTCCACCGGAACCCGCCGCCCCGACACCCTGCCCAGACGGCGGTCGTACAAGCCATCCGCGCCTTCCGCCTCGAACCGGTCCCGCCAGCGCCGGAACGTCCGCTCGCTCATTCCCAAAAGCGATGCCGCTTCCGCCTGGCTCAGTCTGCTCCGCGCCGTCCGCTCGTAAACCTCCTCGAACTTCATCTGCCGTATCCCTTGCAACACCTCCGTCCGTCTCATCGCCGCCCTCCTGTTTGGGCACCGATCTAAACCGGACAGATCACGTGTTACCTACGCCGGTCATATCCTGTGTTACTGACAAACCACTGTCGGACATCTCGACAAAGCGATGACCAGCAACTACGTTAGAGGAATGATGTCGCTTGCGCGGATCCTGATGATCGCCTTGATTGCCGCATTTGCCGCGGCAACGGTCGTTCATATGGCGACATCATCATCGATGGCGTTCCAGACAGCGATGGCGGATTCCGACGGCATGGGCCCCGATGGGTGCAATGGCTGCCTGCCAAATGGGGGAGATGACACCGCAACGGCGTGCGACACCGTCTGCGCGCCCCCATTTATGGCGACGATTGCTGTCGGCACCTATCTCGCAGCTGCGGTACCGACAACGCTGGTGCCCAATCTCACCGACGTCGAGGTCGGCCATCTGGGCCCGCCCGAACCCTACCCTCCCCGATCATTCGTCCTGAGCTGATGCCCGGCCGGACCGGATTCCGGTCCTAGGGCATACTTGGCCAGTTGCGGCTCGGTGATGCCGCGTCCTGCCAGGTCTCACCGTTATCGGTTGCATCCTGCGCAGTCGCCCAGGTGCAACGTCAGGTTCATTGGATCGGTGACCCATGCCCCAGCTTCCCACGTTGACGCTCACGCGTCGCAGATTCCTGGCATCGTCCGCGGCTGCTACCGCTGGCGTGATGCTTCCCGTGGTCCCAATCATGACCGCTCAGGCGTCGCCGGCGACCGAAGTTCTGCTCCGCGCCGCGCCCGGCCGGGCCCGCCTGGTGCCCGAACCACACCCGGAAACGCCGGTATGGGCCTACAACTCGAGCATTCCCGGACCTGAAATCCGGGTCCGACAGGGAACACGGCTTCGCGTCCACGTGGAGAACGGCCTGGA
>DASWIN010000302.1:0-3262 GCA_036397655.1 Nitrospiraceae bacterium
CGCAATACGAGGACTTTATTCAAACCGATGCAGCGATCAATCCGGGCAACTCGGGCGGTGCGCTGGTCAATACGAACGGGGAACTGGTCGGCATCAACACGGCCATCTTTTCCCGGACCGGCGGCTACCAGGGGGTGGGCTTTGCGGTGCCGACGAGCATGGGCAAGCCCGTTTACGAGAGCCTCGTGAAGACCGGCAAGGTGACGCGCGGCTGGCTGGGGGTCCACATCCAGGATGTGGACCAGGACCTGGCGAAGTCCTTCAAGCTGAACGAGTCGAAGGGCGCGTTGGTCAGCGAGGTGAAGGAGGACAGTCCGGCCGATCGGGACGGCCTAAAGTCCGGTGATGTGATTGTGTCCTATCAAGGCTTGCCGGTGGCCGATGGCGTGTCGCTGCAGCGGCTGGTCACCAAGACGACGGTCGGCACCAAGGCGACGGTGAACGTCATCCGGGACGGCCATGAGAAGCAATTGGCGGTCACGATCGGCGAGCTGCCGGAACCGGTCAAGATCGCCAAGGCTGATGGCGATGCCGGCAAACAGGCGCTGGCCGGGGTGACCGTCCAGGATCTGGATCGGCAGATCGCGAAGGAATTGGGCCTGAACGGGAAGGTCCAGGGCGTTGTGGTCACTGGCGTGGAGCCGGACAGTGGCGCCGAGCAGGCCGGCCTGCAGCGGGGCGATGTGATCAAGGAAATCAACCGGCAGCCAATCAAGTCCGTGAGGGATTTTGAAAAACTGGCGTCCGATGTCAAGAAGGGCGAGCGTCTCCTGTTGCTGATCAACCGCAGGGGAGCGTCGCTGTTCCTGTCGGCGAAAATCTAAACGGGGGCAAGGCATGGCACGGGGCGGCGGGGATCCGCTGCCCCGTCGTCATTTTACGATATGGCCGACCAGATCGAAGGTGGTGGCGTCGGTGATGTGCGCCTTCACCAGTTCACCGGGTTGGGCCTGGCCATCATCAATATAGACGACGCCGTCGATTTCTGCCGCGAGGCCCTCGTGGCGGGCCTCCAGCAAATGCTCCGTCTCTTCTGACGCGCCGTCCACCAACACTTCAACTGTGCGTCCGACGAAGGCCCGGCTCTTCGCGAGAGAGATCGGTTCCTGCACCGCCAGCAATTCGTTCCGCCGTTCCTGCATCAGCTTCCGGTCCACCTTGTCATCCATCCGCTCGGACGGGACCCCTTCTTCATCGGAAAACAGAAACACGGAGACCCGGTCGAATTCCATGTCTTCGACGTAGGCTTTCAGTTCATCGAAGGCCGATTCCGTCTCGCCGGGGAAACCGACGATGAAGGCCGTGCGGAACGTCAGGCCCGGGATGCGGGCGCGGAACTTTTCGACCAGTGCCGTGATGTCGGCCTTGCCGCCCAGCCGGTGCATGCGCTTGAGCATCGCATCGTTGATGTGCTGGAAGGGCATGTCGATGTATTTCGCCAGGGTCTCCTCGCCCGCATAGAGATCGATCAACTCGTCCGTCACCTGTTGGGGGTAGAGATAAAAAGGACGGACCCAGCGCAGGTCCCTGACCTTCACCAACTGTTTCAACAGCGCGGTCAGTCCCTGCCGGATGCCCAGATCCACGCCGTAATTCACCGTGTCCTGGGAAATCAGGTTAATTTCCTTCACGCCCTCGGCGGCCAGTTGCGTTGCCTCCGCCACGATGGATTCGATCGGACGGCTCCGCTGCTTGCCCCGCATGATCGGGATCGCGCAGAAGGCGCAGTTCCGGTTGCAGCCCTCGGCGATCTTCACGTAGGCCGAATGGGATCGACCCAGCCGGATGCGCGGCGCCAATTCGTCGTAGAGATAGGGCGGCTGGCTGATGAAGACGCGACGGTGGCGTTTTTTCGGTTGCAGCAACGTCTTGCAGATGTCGGCGATCTTGCCGATCTCGCCGGTGCCGACCACGCCGTCCAGCTCGGGGAGCTGCTTGAGCAGATCGCCCTGATACCGTTGCGCGAGGCAGCCGGTCGCAATGAGCACCTTGCAGGAGCCTGATTGTTTCAAGCCGCCATGCTCGATGATGGTGTTGATGGACTCCTGCTTGGCTTCCTCGATGAAACCGCAGGTATTGATGATGACCACTTCGGCTCGCTCCGGGTCTGCCGACAACTCGAAGCCGTTTGCCGCCAGGGTACCGAGCATGATCTCCGCGTCCACCTGGTTCTTCGTGCAGCCCAGGTTGACAAACGCGAGTGTGGTCCGGGGACTGGCTTCGGACGAAGCCTTGGACGAAGGCCGGTGCCTGTCCCCAATAAGGGTCATCGGTGCAGGCTGGTGCCTGGCCCCCGCTGTTTCGGTCATGGGAAGGGTCTTGTGAGCCATGGAGGCAGTCTACGGAACGGTTTCCGAAAGGGCAAGCTTGCGTTATCCATGACGGTTCGTAGCGAAAACGCGCAGACGCGTCGCGAGACAGGCAAGCGCAGTCCGTGAGGGAGGGATGCGTACTCGCTGCAGTACGGTGACCGACTGAGCGGCGAGCACGCCTGTCGCAGCAGCGTATCCGCGTTTGCAGCAGAATCGTGCATGGATGATGCAAGCCAGCTTGATTCGGGAGGCCGGTTGTCCTAGAGTCGGCGCATGATTCGCGCGTTTCAGGGCGTCCTGCCCGTGATTCCCAAGTCCGCGTATATCGAGGAAACCGCCGTCGTCATCGGCGACGTGGTGATGGGGGAGGACTGCAGCGTCTGGTTTCATGCCGTCGTCCGTGGGGACGTCAATTATATCCGTCTCGGAGACCGGACCAACGTGCAGGACCTCTGCGTGCTCCACGTCACGCATGACACCCATCCGCTCGTCATCGGCAGCGACGTGACGATCGGCCACCACGTCGTGCTGCACGGCTGTACGGTGAAGGACCGGGTGCTGATCGGCATGGGCGCCATTATCATGGACGGAGCGGTGATCGGGGAGGACTGCGTCGTCGGGGCGGGCGCGCTGATCACGGAAAACACGAACGTCCCCGCCAGGAGTCTCGTGCTCGGCTCACCCGCCAAGGTCAAGCGGCCGGTGACCGACAAGGAGCTGGCCTGGATCAGGGAATCCGCGCAGAACTATATCCGCTACGCGGGGCAGTACTTGAACGATCCGGTCAAGACCACGGGGTTTAGAGTTTAACCACGCGTTTCCCCGGCCTCGCCGACCCGGATCATGCACACCGGATCTTCCACGGTCGCGGAGGGATAGCTCTTCGGCTCGACCACGCACGACACGTTCCGCCGCAGGCACCAGTCGGTGATCCAGTTGATTTCCTCGGT
>DASWIN010000303.1:0-3196 GCA_036397655.1 Nitrospiraceae bacterium
TCGTTGAGCGAGGGCAGGACAAAGCAGTGCATCGCGCCCAGGCACTCCGGCACATCCGTCCGCATGCCCAGCAGATCCACGCTCGATGCGACACCGAGCTTGGCGGCCAAATTGTTCAGATCGTCGCGCAGCCCGCCGCTCCCGATCAGCAGCAGATGCGCTGTCGGATATTTCGGCTTCAACCTGGCGAGGGCCTCGATGAGCACCGCGTGTCCTTTGACCGGCGTCAGCCATCCCACCGACCCGATGACGAAGGCCCCGTCCGGATAGGCCGTCCCTGGAGGTCGCGCGCCGGCGCCGGCGGCCACGCGCCGGAACCGCTCGACGTCGATCCCGCTCGGGATCACGGCGAAGGTGTCACGCGACCCCACGCGCTGGGACAGATGGTCCTCCTTTTCCGCCTCGGTCAGTGCAATCATCGACGTCGTCATGCGCGCCAGCATCCGCTCGATGCGCAGGAACAGCCACGAGAGGAATCGGCCGAAGTGTCCATAATAGACGTGCCCGTGCGGCGTGTGGACCAGCACCGGCACGCCGGCCATCCGGGCGGCAATCCGGCCCAGCGCGCCGGCCTTGGACGTGTGCGTGTGCACGATCGCCGGCCGTTCGCGGCGAAACAGCCGTATCATTGCCCACAGCGCGATCACATCCTTGATCGGACTGAGTTCGCGCGTCAGGCTCGACAACACCTGCCAGCGCACGCCGGCCTGCCGGAGGATTTTCCCCTGCTCGTCACTGGCCTGCAGACCGCCCTGATCGTCCCACTGCCCGATCGCGCCGGCCACGACCAGCGGAACAAAGCGGGACCGGTCATGCCCGACGGCCGTCAGCAGCGTGTTTTGCGCCGACCCGCCCCAGTCCAGGCGCGTAATGACGTGAATGACCGTACGAGGTGTGCGGCTGTCCGTCATGGCTCCCATCACGAATGATTCGACCGGCCGCAGACGTCGGCCAGCAGGTCCGCCAACGATGCGCAATGCCGGTCCCACGTATAGCGTGCGTGGACGGCCGCCAGGCCTCTTGCAGCCAGCTGGGCCCGATCGCCCGCCTTTGTCTGGATCCGTCTTATAATGGTGCGCAGGGATTTGGCGATATCCTCGGCCCGCGTCCCGGTCGCCAGCAGGGCCGGGTCGATCCCGCGCAGAATTTCCGGCGTGGCTCCGATCGGGGTTCCGACCACCGGCGTCCCGCAAGCCAGGGCTTCAACCGTGACCAGGCCGAATCCTTCCAATTCGGAGGTCGGCATCACGACGAGATCGGCCGACTGATAGTATTTCGGCAGGTCCTCCTCCGGAATGAATCCCAGCAGCCGCACGTGGTCCTTGACCCGGTGCTCTTGAATCAGCCGTTCTAATTCAACGCGTAGCGGCCCTTCTCCCCCGATGAGCGCCAGGATGCCGGGTATCTCGTCCCGGACCATCGCCACCGCGCGCACGAAGTGATTCAATCCCATGCGCGGAACAAGATTGCGCACGGTCAGGAGAATCGTTCGCTCCGCCGGCAATCCCAACTGCCGGCGGACACCGGCCGGATCGCCGGCCGGCGCGAACCGTTCGACGTCGACCGCGCCCGGAATCACGTGCACCAGCTGTTCGGCAATCCCGTGGACGGCCTGCACCCGTTGCTTCATGAACTCGCTCAACACGACGACACGGGCGCATCGTGTCATCACCATCCGCTCGCACCAGCGCCGCACGGCCTCATTCGCCAGGTACCGGAGCCGCGGGACGGGAGCCGGCGCCATGCGGGACCGATACTCCTCGTGCGCCAGCGAGAGGCACATGTAGACCCAGGCGCCGGCGGACGACCGGCGGCGCAGAATCGGACCCAGCCCGGCCATGGCCTGATGGATCACCGCCACGTCCGGCCGCATGCCGCCGCAGGCACGCTCAAACGCGCCGATGGATCCCCGCAGCGACGCAAGCACATAGGCGGGCTCGCTCGTGCGGCGCACGACGTAGCGATGCTCCATAATGTCCCCAGTGATCGCGGCCTGAGGACGCGGATCGTCCTGCGGCTCCCGCACAGCCAGCCCGACCTGCCAGCCCAGCTTGCGCAGCCCTACCGCCTGCCCCTGCAGCATCCGTTCGGCCCCGCCGATGACGCGCGATGCCGATACCTCGGCCAGCAACAGGGCCTGCGCGGTCTTCACGGATGCGCTCCTGCTTGAACTGCCGCTTTCCTGGCCAGGACCTCCAGCGACGCGCCCCATCCCAAGCGATCGAGCCCCGTCACGCGGGAGAGACAGTACGAGAACCGGCCCGCCAGCTTGAGCCCGCGATAGCCCCACGCACGGAAGGCCGATCCCCTTGGATAGGCATGGCCCTGCGCGGGCGTCGCCGCGCGCACCGAGAGAGGCACAAACCCGAACCGGGGCAGCAGGAGAGAAAGGGCCCGCCGTCCGAATCCATAGAGATGCAGGACCGCCACCTGATCCAACCCCACAGAGGCGAGCGACCGCTTCACCCATGCGTGGAGCGGTGCGTTGACAACCCGGATATAGAGCAGGCCCTCCGGCTTCAGCACGCGGGAGGCCTCGCGCAAGGCCTCGAAGGGATCGGGCAGATGGTCCAGCACGTTGATGAAGGTGACGGCCTCAACCGACTCGTCCGCGATCGCGGGAATCGGCCAGGCCTGATCGTGGATGTTCAATCCGCGGCGGCGCGCGTACGCTGCGGCGTCCCGCGAAGGCTCGACCCCCATCGATTTCCACCCCTTCGTCTGACACAACCACAAGAACGCGCCACCGCCACAGCCGACATCCAGCACCGTGCCGCGCCGCGGGGACGCTCGCTCCAGCCAGGCGAGCACGTGCGCGTAGAGATTGTCCCGGTCCGTGCCGGTCTGCTCGTCGCGAAACTTCGTCCAATAGTCCGTGGCATACCAGGCCGTCAGCTTACGGCTGTCCGGAGGCTGGACCGGCGCCAGCAACCCGCACCCCCGACAGCGTCGCATCTGTTGGACCGCGGCGTTTTCCCACTCACGGCTGCCGCAGGGACAGGTCTCGGCCATCAGGATCTCCTTGCCCATCGCTTGGCTGGCGCCTGCTTCAGAGGACGCCCGCATGTCCTCGCCAATTTTCACCGCCCGGACTAGCCGATTTCCGCCCGGGAGGCTGCCCGCACAATCGCCAGCACGCGCTGCACCGCACCGTCACCGCGAAAGACTTCAGCGCGCTCCAGCGACCTGCGGCGCA
>DASWIN010000304.1:0-4653 GCA_036397655.1 Nitrospiraceae bacterium
CGGCAGGAGGCCGATCGTTCCTCTCCCCCCTCCAATTCCATGATGATGAAAGCGCTCTCTCCATTCCGATTCAAACGGTGCTGTGCCTGGATGCTCCTCGGCTGGGCGGTTTGTCTGCTGCTTCAGGGTTCCGTCATGGCTGCTGGTCTCGAAGCCGCGAAGGTAAAAAGCAAGCGGCAGGTGGCCCTCGAATCGGAACAGACAGGCCAGACTGCGCTGACGATCGTGAAATCGCACCATCGCCGGGTGACGGTGCGGGAGGATATCGCCCGGATTGCGGTGGGCGACAATGAAATCGTATCTGCCGAGTTGATCACGAATCGTGAACTCTTGCTGCTCGGCGTCGAATCGGGACGGACCACGCTGTTGGTGTGGTTCAAGTCCGGCGCGCTGCGGCGGTATCTCTTGATCGTCGAACGAGATCTCTCTGTCTTACACGCGGCGCTGCACCACATCCATCCCTCCATCGGGGCTGCGCTGGCGCCGGACCGCGATGCGGTGCTGCTCACAGGGCTGGTACCGGATGCCGGTGTGTCGATGGCGGCTGAGGCGGTGGCGCGAGACTATCTCAAGGCCGCGCAGTCGGGCGCGAGAAAGGGCAAGGCCCGCGCGTTCGTGAAGGGGATCTCAACTCCGACGGGAGACGGCGGCGACTCCTCATCGGATTCGACGCCGGACAATCCCGTCTCGCCGGAGTCGGCTCGGATCGAGAGCGAGGTGGAACCGAGCATCGCCGTCATCAATCTCATTCGGGTAGAACGGCTGCCGCCGACGCCGGAGGAGAAGATCGCAGAGGCGATTCACTCGATCGGCGGTAAGGATGTCCTGATACGCCGGGTGCTGCATGGGAACAGCCGCGATGACAAGCAGGACATCTTCGTGCTTGAAGGATCTGTTCCCAATCAGGTGGCGCTCGTCCGCATCCTGCACGTGGCGGCTCATCTCATCACCGGGGACGCGTCGGATGAAGAGGACTTGAAGGTCATTGCGGATGAAGCGGGAGGTCTGACGAGCCGTCGAGCGCTCCAGCAAGGACAAGGAGGGTTGCAGCAAGGCGGCGGCTCCGGCGGCGGAGCCTTCGGTCAGCTGGGGATGATGCTTACGCAAGGGGGAGGAGGGTCGATACGGCAAATGCGGCAGCTGCAGAATTTGATCGGCAAGAATCTCGGGCGTGCAAAGGTGGTCTCGGCCGGGAAAGGACGCCTGCTCTCCTTCTTGACCGTGAAGGATTTGCCGCAGGTCCGGCTCGACGTGCGACTCTACGAATTGAATCGCAGCAAACTGCTCACCTATAACGCGGATTTTTTCGCTGCCGCGGGATCGTTTTCTCAGGGGCGATTGAATCCCGCGACGAATGCCGTGCCCTTTCAGGGCAATGAAGCAGCGCGGGTCGGACCGGACTGGCATTCATTCCAGAATGTCTTGTCATTTCTCGGCGGCGCCCTCGCGAATACCAGCCAGCTGAAGGCAGGCCAATTCGCCCTGGAAGCGGCCTTTTCGCTATTGAACCGGCTGAGCATCACGCGAACCCTGTCCTCGCCCTCTATGACGGTGCTGTCGGGCGAGCGGGCGATGTTTACGGTGGGGGGCGAGGTGCCGGTGCCGCAGTTCTTTTCGCCGATCATCGGCGGCGGGAATGCGGAGGTGCCGCCCGGGGTGTTCAGTTCTGTCACCCTGGTTCCCTTCGGAATTACGCTGGGTGTCCGTCCGCTCGTGGGCGAGGACGATTCCATCACACTCGATATCGTGCCGTCGGTCACATCTCCCGATCCCACGCTCACCTTGTCGCTGAAAGACTCGACCGGCAGCAACCAGTTGACGACGGCATTCCGGGTCAGGTCGTTCACGACGCATGCGAAGGTGGGGGATGGCGAGGGGTTGCTGATGGCGGGGTTGCTGGCGAGGGATCGGGCCGACGACCATCTTTATACGCCGGGCTTAGGCGATATTCCTGGTTTCGGCTGGCTCTTTCGAAGCTTCAGCCGCCGGGACGATCAGCAGGAACTGGTGGTGGTGCTGAACCCGGTCATTATCCGGGAGCCGAACTCCGATGTGAGCCTCTGGGCGTTTCCCGCCGCACACGAATTGTCGATCGTGCGAAGGACATCGACGCCGTTGCCCGAGGGAACGGCAGCCGCCGGGCCTGCGGGGCCATGACGATCGTGAACCATCGGCTGCCTGAACTGGGATATCTGCTCGCTCCACTGGTGGCGGTGCTCTGGGCGGCGGTCGTGGATCTCATCCGGCGGGAGATTCCGGATTCGATTTCGATCGGACTCACCCTCTGGGCCATTTTGGCGGAGTCATTGGGATGGCTTCCCTTTCGGTGGGAGTCCTTGATTCTTGGGTTCATCGTCGCCTTGATTCTCGGGTCGTTCGGGTTCTGGCTCCGGAGCTTCGGCGGCGGGGATGTAAAACTGCTGGCTGCGCTCGGCGCGGCGCTCGGCTTCTCAGCCCTCTGGACGATGCTGTTTTGGACTGCGCTGGCCGGCGGGGTTTTGGCGTTGGTTGCCAAGTGGCGCGGCGAGCGGGAACTGGCCTTCGCGCCGGCGATTGCGCTGGGGTTGATCGCATTCATCGTGTCGGAGAGTCTTGCATGAGCCAGGCGATGCCGCGCAGCACATTTCTCTCGCGGCTGCGTAACGAACGCGGCGGCGTGTTGCTCGAATTCGCCATGATCGCGCTGGCGTTATATCTGCTGCTTGCCTTCATCCTCGACTTCGGGCGCTTGTTCTTCACCGCGCAGGC
Organism: Nitrospiraceae bacterium; assembly: GCA_036397655.1. Lineage (GTDB taxonomy): Bacteria > Nitrospirota > Nitrospiria > Nitrospirales > Nitrospiraceae > 2-02-FULL-62-14. The sequence goes on from DASWIN010000304.1 coordinate 2,749, forward strand.
GGTTCAGGAAGCGGCGCGGGTAGCGGCCCGGGAACTGGCGTTGGTTCCGTTGCCGGCGGCGGCGACCTTTGCGGTGGCGCTGCAAGATCCGGCCGTCCTGACGAATGTCTACGATCCCGGCCGGCTCGTGATTCCGGTCACGGACGATGCCTCGTTTCAAGCGGCCCTGGCTGCGCTTCCCGTGGTGAACAAGGCGCTGGTGCCCTTGATGATTTATGAGACGATCGGAGGCGCCGCCTACTTTCGCTATCCAGGCGCGCTGTTGAGCGATGCCGCGTCCTCCACCGGCTTTGCGGTGGGGATCCCTCGCGTGGTCTCGCGCGAGACGGATGGTGTGGAAACGATCGAGTGGGTGGCGCCGATCGAGGAGATTCTGCCGGACTCGGTCGATCCCGCAACCGGTCCGTTCAGTATCGCCTCCACCGGGCCTCAGCAAGGATTGGTGGCGATTCGCGTGAACTATCCGTTTCAGGCCGTGGCGCTGAGCGGGTTCAGGCAGGGCCCGGAGGGGCCCTTTGAACCGGGCGGCCTGGCAATCCAGGCCAACGATGATGCCGTTCAGGTCCTCAACCCGGGGGGACAGGATCCGATTGCGCCGGCGGGAGGGATCGGGCCCTATGCCGGCACCTACGGACTCGGCGGGCATCTGGCCTGGGCGCAAACGAGGCGTCCGTTCCGAAAATTATTGACGGCGCAGGCCATTTTTCGTCGGGAGGTGTTGCTGTGAATGCTTCAGGGGGTGTGCGGCGTCGCAGACAGTCGTTGATCAGTCCGGCGGTGATGGTGCTGATCGTCACCGTTGGTGCTGGGTTAACGCTGGCAGGGCTCTGGGCGGTAGGCGCGATCAATCTGGAGCGGCTGTTCGGCCCGTCGCATGAAGGGATGGTGGCGATTCCAACGCCGACCAGAGAGATTCCTGCCTACACGAAGATTCTACGAGATCACTTGATCGACTCCACGGGGAAACTCTCGCTGATGTATCTCCCGCCGGATGCGGTTACGCCTCAAATGTATTCCCAACTTGGCGAGATTCTCGGTCGTGTGACGAAGAAAGCCAAGCCGCCCGGCTATGTATTCACCGAAGCAGATTTCCTCCCGAAGGGGAGTCGTGACGGTTTCATTGCGGCGGTTCCCCCCGGAAAGCGGGCGATGCGGATTGAGGCGGAACAGGTAAAGGGTCTTTTTGGACTGCACCTCGGCGATCGATTCGACCTGGTGGCTACGATTCCGATCGAAACCAAGAGCGGCGCGAAGGGGCTCAAGATTGGCGGTGCCTACCAGGAAGTCCTGGCGTTGCAGGCCGAACTGACGAACTGGATGAAGCAGGCGACGGTCCGGGTCCTGGTCCAGAACGGGCAATTGGTGGAGCCGCTGGTGACCAGGCAGGTCCCGGTGAGCTCGAACACGCTCCAGCAAGGGGCCGTCACGCGACTGCGTCCGGTTCAAGAATATGTGATCGCGGTCGATCCTCAAGAAGTGGCCTTGTTGACGCAGGCAATCGCCGTCAAAGCACAGATCAATGCGGTGCCGCGATCCGGCCAGCCGGGCGATCTGGAAGAGAGCCGCACGCCCGACCTCCAGCCCTGGCATCCCTACGGAGGGTTGACGGGGACCGAGGACTCGGCCGGCGACGCATTCGGAAAAATTCCCAAGCTCACGATGGTGGAGACGATTTCCGGCCATCGCAAGCAAGGGCTGAGTCGTGGCGTGTTGGGTGTGCCGATGAGCGAGGCAGCGGAATTGGAACTGCAGGAGCAGCGGCGGAATGGGGCCGGGTTCGCGCCCGGGCAGCCGGTCCGCTGAACCGATGAGGCGCGTTGTGCGGTGATTGTCGTATTTGCCATGCTGTTGTCAGGACTTCTGGCGCTGGGCGGTCTGGTGCTCGACATGGGACTGGTGATCTTG
>DASWIN010000305.1:0-2988 GCA_036397655.1 Nitrospiraceae bacterium
CGCGGCTGGACTTCGGGAGCCTGTTCGATCCCGAGGCGGCCGCGCTGCCGGGATGGTAGGCGGAGGGGACGGTATGCCCTGCCACATCCGTCGGGCAGGCCTATTCCCGTCAAAAGGCACGGCCTTATAAAAAATCCCAATAACGGCATTTGGAAAATGTATTGGGCGTGGGGGCCGCATAAACGATACCAAGTCCAAAACCCCTGGCGCCGATGGGAAGCGAATGGGACGACGGGGCGCGGGATTCGATGGGCCCGGCTCCGGCAAGAAACGAGACGAGAGGGGGATCTTCCGGCCCGGCGGACGGGGAGGCAACTCAGGCCCCTTGAGGCTCGCGTCATGCGCCGTCCGACCGCGGCGCCACAGCGAGCGACAATGGCCATCGCCACGGAGCGGTGCGCCCGACGGCATCTGTCGCCAGGCACGCGGCAAGGACCGCCGCCCCGAACGGGTGGGGCACAGATTCTGGGGCAGGTGCGCGTACCAGCGGTGATGGCCGGGATATGAACCTCGTGGGTTTGCGGAAAGGAGTCCGTTATGGCGCGGCGATACAACGTGATCAACGGTGACGGACATATCGATCTCAACCCCGACGTCTGGCGGAATCGCGTTGCGGCCAAGTGGAGAGATCGGGCCCCGAAACGGGTCACCATGCCCAATGGCGCTGACGCCGTCGTCGTCGACGGCGGCGAGCCCAACACCATCGGCATCACCAGAAGCGTCGGCGTCCGCCACGAGGACCTTGCCCAACAGGTGCCCACCTTCGAAAACAGCGCGGGAGCCGGCTCGCCGCAACAGAGGGTAGCCGAGCAGGACCAGGACGGGGTGGATGCGGAAATCCTGTTCTCGCAGATCAGTGGGGTGTTCAAGCAGGCCAAGGACAGGGATTTCCACCTGGACCTGTTCCGCGCCTACAACGAGTTTCTTGCGGAGGAGTACATGGCAGCGGCACCGGATCGCCTGATCCCCATGGGCGTGATCCCCACGACCGGCGTCGAGGATGCGGTGCGGGAGTTGAAGCATTGCGCCGAAATCGGACTGAAGGGGGTGAAGCTCGACGCGTTCCCCAGCGGCAAGGGCTATCCCACGACGGAGGACGACAAGTTCTGGGCGGCGGCGATCGATCTGAATATGCCGTTGACGAACCACGGGGACGGCAAGTTCGCCCGCTCGGGGCCGTCATTCGAATGTGAAAGGGAGCCGGGCCCCGATATGCACCAGCGGGACCCGTTCCGGTTCCTCTTCCGTTTCACGAACGACGCCATGAAGGGGGCGACGCAGATGGCGTTCGCGGGCGTATGGGACCGCTTCCCCGCCCTCCGGATGTACTGGGCGGAGACGCAGGTCGGTTGGCTCGAATACGGGCTGTGGCAGATCGACGATCACTATGATCGGTACGTGAATATGATCCACGCGCTCTGGGGAATCCCCAAGCTGGAGCGGAAACCCAGCGAATACCTCAAGGACCGCAACTACTGGGGGTTCCTCCACGATCCCGTGGGCGTCCGCCGGCGCAACGAAAGCGTCGGGGCGGACAGGCTGATCTGGGGCACCGACTTCGCCCATGCGGCGAGCGAGTGGCCGAATTCCGTCCCTGTCATGGAAAAGGACTTCGAGAGTGTTCCCGAAAACGAGAGACGGGCGATGGTGGCTGGGAATGTCGTGAAGTTCTTTGCGCTTGAATGAACGCAGGATCGGCGGGGAAGCAAGGCGGCGTAAGGACGTGAGATGGACGACGTAGGCACGACCCACGAAGACCTGGAGCGCTTCCTCGCCGAACACCACCTCGTCGGCTCGGGGCTCCGGCGCCAGGGCATGGCCCCGCCCCGTGAAGGCAATACGATGGCCCATTGGCGCTGGGAAGGCATCTATCGAGGCCTGATGCGCTCGGGCGAAATCGTGCCCGTGGGGCCAGAGGGCATGACGGGGATGCGATCCGTCACTGGAATCGAGGCCCGCAAGTTTCCGATCTGGATGAACGCCCAGATCCTCATGCCAGGGGAGCGGACCCAGGCCCACCGCAACACCCGAAGCGAAACGCGGCTGGTCTGCAAGGCCCCGCCCGAAGCCATTTTCGTTTGTGAGCATGAAGCCTTCCCCATGGCACGCGGCGACGTGGTCATCAGCCCCTCCTGGACCTATCACGACCATTGGAACCGAGGTTCGACCCCGGCGATCTGGGTCGACGGTTACGACAACGGCTATAACGGTGGCGTCAACCTCAACGAGCGGTTTCCGCCCGACGCGCCGTATCAGGACATCAGGAAGCCCGACGGCTATGGGGCCAAGACCCGGGGGCACGCCCGGCGCCACCCGGGGGGCGTGCCACACCCGCTGCCGCCGATGCGCTACCCCTGGACCGAAACCCATGCGGCCCTTCGGGCCCTCGCCGAGGCCGGGGAACAGGACCCCTGCGAGGGTGTCCGCCTGATGCTGGCGAGCCCTGTCGATTCCGGTCCGACCCTTCCCACCATCGCCTGGCATGTCCAGCTTTTGGCGGCCGGGCAGAGGACATTGGTGCATCGGCATAACAGCACCACCTTCTACTTCGCGTTCGAGGGCGCCGGCGCCATCCATATCGAGGGCGATATATTGGCGTGGAACAAGGGGGATATCTTTGCCGTGCCGGCCTGGAAGTGGCACCATCATGAGAACGGCAAAGAGAACGAATCGATCCTGTTCTCCATCGACGACTGGCCGGCCATGACGAAGCTCGGCTTCTATCAGAAAGAATTGGCCGAGCCATGAGGCCTAGGGCGCATCACCGGAGCCATTCAAGAATTCAGGGTAATCCACCTCATAAAGGGAGGCTTCAATGATTCAATATCGCTCTCCAGACAGAAACCGACCACCCTGCGGAAACCCCGCCCACGTTTCCAGTGTATGCGCGGCCATCGTGGCGCTCGGCCTGGTTCTGATTTCCGCCCCAGGGGCGTTGGCCGCGTCGCCAGACTTCGAGAAGGAATGGGCCGCGCTGATCGCGGCCGC
>DASWIN010000306.1:0-1552 GCA_036397655.1 Nitrospiraceae bacterium
CATTGCCGTATAATATGCCGATGTTCAGCTTCATTGAGACAGAGCTGTTCTCGCGCCTCGTCCTGGAGTATCTGAGCGACGCTGAGTATGCCAAGCTCCAGGAGGCGTTAATCGAGAACCCAGAGGCTGATGACCTCATACCGGGCTCCGGCGGAGTCCGAAAGCTACGCTGGCGCGCGCCGGGTCGAGGCAAGCGGGGTGGTGTGCGCGTTGTCTACTACGCGAAGATCCGCCGAGGCCACATTTGGATGCTGACAAACTATGCGAAGAATGTAACGGAGAGCATTCCTCGCCACGTTATGAAGAAGATCAAGGAGGAAATCGATGGCTAAAGCTAGGCGTAATGCCGGGCTAGAGATTCTTGAGGGCATCCGCGAGATCAAGCGCGGCGAACACGGGCGAGTCATCACCGTTCCACCGGTCGCGGAGATTCGAGAAGGCACGGGGCTGTCTCAATCCCGGTTTGCTGAGTTGCTGGGCGTATCCGTGCGTACGCTGCAAGAGTGGGAGCAAGGGCGGCGTGCGCCGTCGGGTGCCGCCCGCCCGCTGCTTCTGATTGCAGCAAAGAACCCGCGCGCCCTTCGAGGCGTAGCGTGAATCTTGCGCCCCTGCCGTCCAGCAACCCTTGGCCTGCGGGGTGCGACAGACGCGGCGATCTGGGAACGGGCCCGGCAAGCGGGCTATGCGATCGTCTCCAAAGACAACGACTTTCGACAGCTCAGCTTCCTCCACGGCGCTCCGCCTAAGGTCATCTGCATGCGTTCTGCGTTCTAAGGACTTTCCGTATCGACTAGCGCAAGCGGGATAGGAAGTTCAGCAGCGGCCCAGGGGGGTTGGCAAGGGGCGAGTATACTGGTGTGAACGTGCGCATAGCCTTGCTTGCTAGCGCACCAAGCCCATCACACCGACAACAATGAGATAGACGGCAACGATGTAGTTGAGTAACCTGGGGATGGTGAGAATGAGGATCCCTGCGATTAGGGCCATCAGTGGCTGCAAACTGAGACTGATTTGCATGTGCAACCTCCATTGTCTCTCGGCTCTGGGAGCCGGTCAAATCGTCTAGCCCTACGTCAACCTCCTGGGGAGGCTGGCCTGCGCAGGCGCTCCTCGACGGCGCTCCAGTCGATGTTCGAGAAGAATGCCTCGATGTATTTCCCGCGCTCCGCCGGTTTATAGTCAAGTTGGTTCCTGCACGCCGGCCGCGCCGCGCTCCGGACCTGCCAGGGGCGAGCGGCCCAGGCGCGGGATCGCCACGTGCGGGATTGCTCACCGGCAAGCCAGGCGGCATACTCTGCGGCCTGGGTGAGGTCGTCGGGCTCAAGTTCAGGGTAGGCCCTGAGGATCTCGGCAGGGGTCATACCGGCTGCAAACTGCTTCAGCAGAAACGCGACAGTGATGCGAAGCCCACGGATTGTAGGCTGGCCTTGGCACACAGCCGGATTGACGGTGATGCGGTCGAGTGTCATGGTCGCACCTTGCTGGAAGTCTATGGCAGGAGGCCGCCTTTGTCAAGGATCGGGTCGCACAGCACGCGAAACGCCTGGCGCAG
>DASWIN010000307.1:0-8842 GCA_036397655.1 Nitrospiraceae bacterium
CCGCTCTGCTCGCCGATCCGGTGCAGGACGGACAGGACGTTGGCGCCCAGCTCCGGATCAGTCTCAAACACGTGCTGCGTGACCGGCGAACGACCGGTCTTGATGGTCTCTTCCAGCCTGCCCCAGTTGTTCCATTCCGCATCATGCAGAATCAGCAGATGACCGATATACGCGGGCGAGGTCTTGACCATATGGGTCTGGGCGACCGCGGAATTGCCGAACCGGTCACCATCCTTGGTCAGCACGCCCATCGCCACGAGCGCATTCAGGAGCAGCTCAAGGGTACGCGCATCCGCGCCGATCCGCTGGGCAAGCTCAACCGCCGTTTTCGGCTTGGCATCGATTGCGGAGAACAGATCCAGCTTGACGGCCGTTAAGAGGATTTTCGTTTCCCAGTAATAGCCCAGCTGGAAAATTTCGGCGAGCGAGAGTTCTCGTGGCACGGATGTCCTCGAAAAACAAAGGCCTTTTGCCATCCTCGATTCGGTAACGACGCATCTTACCTAGAGCGCAGTTGCAAAGGCAACTGACGTCGCAGGCACCATAAACGAAGAGGGCAGTGGCCATCTGGCCACTGCCCTCGATCAAAAAACCACTCGAGAAAACCGTTACTTCAATGCGGCCTTCAATTCCGCTTTGCCGCCCTCGGTCACGGTGATTTCCATTTCCGTCGGCTTCCCCTTGGCAACGAACGGATGCCAGACCATCAATGTGTGCTTGCCGGCCGGAACATCCTTGATCTCGAAGGAGCCATCTTTCCCCGCGACTGCGAAGTGCGGGTTGGTCACCGGCAGGAAGAACGACTGCATGAACTCATGCTGGTCGCACTGCAGCCGCAACATGGAGTTTTTCTTGCGCATGATCGCCGGCTTGTCGAGCGAGGAGCCCTTCTGCGCAAGCGCGATATTAAAGATCGTCGAGGAACTGGCGCCCAGGACTTCGAAAGAGTGCGGGTTGTGCAGCACGCCCTTGACCGACTTTGGGTCATCTGGATCGGAGTCATGGTTCTCGACGTGGAAATTCTTCATCTTGACCACCACGCCCGTGTAGGGCAGGAACTCGCAGAACTCGGCGACCACCTCGGTGCCCTTGTACCCGCCCGTGAACGCCTTGTCATCAATGTCGGCCACGGCCACCACGGCCCCGGCCAGTCCACCGCCACTGGTCTCGATCGTCTTGAGGATCCGCTTGTCCCCCTGCGAAAGTTCCTTCTTGGGGATCTTCGGGCAGAATTTCGGGTTCGGGAACTTGGCGAAGGAGAACTCCTTCTGTTCTTCCTTCCCGGCGTAGGTCACCTTACCGGTGATCGTCCCACCCGCAAACGAGGTGAGCGGCATGGCGAGAAACGCCACGGCCACCACGGCAACGACAAATAATACACCCTTCTTCATGACACTGCCTCCTTGGTGATGGATAGCGAAAGAACTGACTCGAACTGTTATCTCGACTTCAGACCGTGTTTCTCGAACCGTGTGGGGGTCTCAACCGTTTCGGCGGGCCGTCCTGCGCGGTTTTGGAAACAGACATGTATACTGCAAATTCGGGGGAGGTGTCAATAGCCGGTTTCCCCATCAACTGGCTCGCCTTTGCCGGTTCCAGCCTTCCCATCCAGCCATCGAATGAGGGCACCAGCCGCTGTGGCCCTGACCGCGTCATCCTGGTCCCGCAAGGCCCGTTTCAGGACCTCGACCAACTCCTGCCGTTGCCGCGGGCCACCGACATGCCCGAGCGAGCGCGCCGCCGCAATGCGGGGCCGCGGCAAGGCATCGCTCAGCAAGACCCGTAGCGCTGCCACGGCCTCGACCGCATTCTTCTCCCCGGACTTTCCCAGCGCTCTCCCGGCCGCGGCGCGAAGGCCAGGCTCCCCTTCCTGACTGAGTTGGCGAATCACGGCGGCGACCTCTTCAAACGGTCGTCCCATGCCCAGCAACGCAGCGGCCGCCGCTGCACGGACCGCAAGGTTCTGGTCGGCAAAGAGTTTCTTGATGTCGAGCGCGCGATCACGGGCACCCAACGCACTCAGGGCCAGCGCCGCAGAACTGCGCACAGCCGGGATCGGATCAGTCAACAACGATGCCAGCGCGGCTGTCCCTTCCGGCATGCCCAATTCGCCCAATGCCGAGGCGGCCGCGCCCCGAATAGACGGTTGGCGATCCTTCAGCGCTACCCGCAAGATCGGCAGCGCCCGGCGGTCCCGGAGTTCCCCCAACATACGCATGGCGGCGCCCCGCCCCTCGGGATTCCCCTCCTGGGCCGCCTTGAGCACCTGCGAAAACGCCTCCCTGTCTCCGAGCATGACCAGCGCGCCGGCCGCCACGGCCCGCACCATTCCCTGGTCATCCTTCAGGGCCGGTTCAATCACCGCAACGGCGGTACGGTCGCCGGACCGTCCCAGGCCCTTCAACACGCCGACGCGCACGAACGCAGCCTGGTCGGTCACCGCCTTCCGAAAACGCTCCGACTTCTGCCCGGTTTTCAGCCGCGCAAGCCCTTCCGCGACCAGCGCCCGCACGACGCCCGACCCGTCACTCAGTCCATCCTCAAAAAACGGGACCGCTTCGTCGGACTCGATCTCCCTGAGCGCGGTATAGCCGGCGCCGCGCATCTGGTCCCGCATATCTTTCAGTAGCGGGGTGATAAATCCGAAGGCCACTTCCCGCAGCAGGAGGAGATCATCTTTCCCGCCCGCCTGAACGATGGCGTCATAACCGGCCAGCGCGTCCAGCGGCTTGCCGGCTTTCGCCAGGGTTTTGACCTTGAGCCGGCGGTCGCCGGGAGTCCCTTTACCGCTTTTCTCCAACGAATCCAGGAGCCGCAGGGCCTGGTCATACTGTTGCTTGTCAAACATAGCCTGCGCATCCTGCAAGGCCTCGGCTCCCGCAGGCTGCGCGGTTCCATTGAGCGCGAGAAGACAAAGCGCGGAGGCAAGGAGAAGAGTCGGACGAAGCACAGGTTGGGAAGGAACCACGCGCAGCCAGTCAGGTCTAATGTTGAAGTTCGACGAGGGGTTCAATGTGCAGTGTCCGGCCGAGCGCCTCCAGGCCGAACCGGGGATTGTCCATCACCTGATGCGACGTCCGGCGGCCGGCAGGCGCTTTCATGGAAAAATCGACTTCGGCCGCGCCCTCCGGCTTCACGGTGACGATCTCCTCCGACATGGTCCCCACGTAGGGGTGCCAGGCGACCAGGCGATAGCTGCCGGGGGGGACGTTCTCGATCTTATACGATCCTGAACCATCCGTAATCGCATAATACGGATTGGCCACGGCCAGCCCCCAGCTGAGCATGTAGGCATGGAAGCCGCATTGCATGACGAACAGGTTGCGGCCTTTGTTCAGGTGGATGGGCTCCAGCATGGACGGGCCGGGCAGGTGCCGGTGCGTCGCATGGATATTTCCTCGTTGATGAAGGGCGTTCATGGGCAGGGGCGAGTTCCACAGAACCCGGGGTCCCAATTGCAGGGACGTCTCGTAGGCCTGGATATCGTGCATGACCGGGTCCATGTTCACCACCTCGACCGCATGGCCGTTGCGCACCACGGTCACGAAGGGCTGAAACCGGCAATCGCGGGCTTCGATGCGCGGCACGGAGATGTCAAAGGGTCGCCCCTCCTCGACTCCTTCCAGCGACACGACGACGTCTTTCAGCCCGCCCATCTGGTCGATTGAAAAATCGTAGAGCAACCGCCACCCGCTGCCGTTGGAAATACGCCCGCAGTATTCAGGATCGGGGAAGGTGACGAGATTGAATCCCTGGGAGGTGGGCACTGGCTGCCCCTGAAGCGTCACTTTGCCGGTGATCGTGCCGCCGTGCTGGACGTCGGCGACTCGGTAGGCTGACACGGGAGCGATCGCTACAACGCTCAGCAGCGACAGGCACCCGAGCATCGAGGCCATTCGCGATGCAGCGGTCATGCGGGCAGAATGCCTGATCACTACGGCTTTTGCAACTCAAGGGTCGGCCGGATATCCACCGTTTTCCCAAGCGACTCCAAGCCGTAGTGCGGATTCTTGACGATCTCGTGGGCGCTGCGTCGTCCGGTGGGCGCCTTCAGTGCGAACGCTGCTGTGGCGGCCCCGTGTGCCGTGATGACGATCTTCTGTTCCTGCATGGTCTGCACCTGCGGATGCCAGGCGACCAGCGTGTACTCGCCCGCCGGCACATCGGGAATGGAGAACGTCCCGTCCGCTCCTGTCACCGCGTAATAGGGATTCTCGATCGCCAGCCCCCAGCTTTCCATGTAGGCATGAAAACCGCACTGCATGACGAAGATGCGCCGGTCTTTGGTCAGGCGGATCTGCTGCGTCATCGGCTCGCCTGCCAGATGCTCGTGACTGTCCGCACCGACCACACGACGATGGTGCGAATTCATCGGCAGCGGCGTATTGAACAGCACGCGCGGACCGAGGCGCGAGGTTTCATAGGCCTGGATGTCGTGCATGACCGGATCCATGTTTATGACGACGACGGCGCTCCGGTCCTTGACGACCGTGACGAACGGCAGAAACCGGCAGTCTCGCGCCTCAATCCTCGGCGGCACAAACGTAAAGGCCTTGCCGCGCCGCGCGTCCGCCAGAAAGACCACCACATCTTTCAACCCGCCGTCCGGCGCAATCGCGAACTCGTCGAGCACGCGCCAGCCCGTACCGGTCGAGATGCGTCCGCAGTAGACCGGATCGGGAAACGTGATGAGGTTGAACCCCTTGGCGGTCGGCTTGCCGCCAGTCATCGTCACCTTGCCTGAAATCGTCCCGCCGTCGGACACGGCGACTTCTTCGTACGCCCATGCCGGCGCGGACATAACCAGGCCCACCGTCACCGCCAGCATAATTGCCCGTGTCATAAAAAATTCTCCGTACGCACTCATCAAAACAAAAGGGGGAGCCATGACGGCTCCCCCCATCGTCACTACACGCCTAAAATCAGACCGGCCGTCTTACCGTGCTGATACCGGCACAACCTGCGCCGCCGGTTTTTCCGCTTCGGCCCGCTTCGAGCCGGGCGTCGCGCCGCTCAACGGCAGGAGCGACTGATCGCCGGCCGCATGCACCCGCAGATAGCCCCACTGCCCGGATTGGGAGTACGGCAACCGCTGGTTGCTCCAGACATAGTCGCCCGCCAGGCGGTAGGGACCGCCGGCAGACGCCAGGAACGCGTCGATGGTCTCCGATCCGGAGAATTCCACGACGCTGATCTGATCCGCGCCCCGCATAAAGGGCTCGATCGGCCACTCATGCTTCTCGACGCTGAACATCTGGTTCTGCTCGTTGCTCGCGCCGAACACGTGGATCCGGACCGGATCGCCCGCGTGCGCCTCGATCATCGGCGTCACCGGATCCTCCGGCTTGTCCGCCGTGCAGGGCTGGAACATCCTGCCCAGCGAGCAGCCCGACTCTTCGCGGAACCTGTACGGTTCCGACCGGTAGTTGACGCCGGTCAGGCCCGCCACGTTCTGCACGTAGGGCATGAAGCTGGTACCGATGATGTTGTCCTCGTCCTGGAAGAACAGGGTCGCATCGCGGTAGTTCGCCCGATGCTCGTAGCCCGGGATGGTCCGGTCCACGATCACGTCGACCGCCCACGCATTCTTCATGGACACGTCCGCGCCCGTCTTCGGATCGCGATACTGCGCGCCCTTCGGCCCGATGACCACGGCGCCGAACAGACCGTTGCGCGGATTCATCATCACGTTGCCCCAGTCCCAGACCAGGGACGAGATCTCGCCCAGAAACGGATCCGCATAATAGGTGTACGTGCGGCTCTCGCCCGGGGCGATCGTCTGATCCCCGCCGTTGTTGCCCACGTTCGCACCCAGCGAATCCTTGGGATCGAAGGCCAGGGAAATTGCCGAGAACGATGCGCGGCTCTTGGCCATCTTGTTCTTTAGATTTACCTTGATGCAGTCCCCCGTGTTGACCCGCAGGGTCAGCGGCATCGGCTGCGCCCCTGTGGCCACTTTCGAGGCTTCCTCCTCCAACGCGTAGATCTTCGCGTTGGGATTGGTGATCTGGATCTTCCGCTCGAAGTCCACCTCGATGGTGTCCGGCGCCTTCGCGTTGAACTTCATGGACGGATAATCCATCGCCACCACGTTGAAGGACTTCACCGGTGCATTCGCCGGGCAGACCGGCAGCGGCGCAGGAATCACGTTCCGGCCGCTGTAGCCGGCCGGCAGCTTCTGGAGATCCGACTGCTCCTTGTCGTGCACCCGGACGATCCCCCAGGCGCCTTCGGAAAATTTCGATGACCGGCCGTTGAAGTGAATATAGTCGCCGGCCTGTGCGCGCGGCCCGCCCGCCTTGGGCACGACCAGGTCATACCGCTCGGCGATCCCGATGTGAATCGAGTTCTTGCGGTTCGCATCGCCCGCATATCGCTCGGTCAGGAAGGTATGGCCCGAGAGGGTCCAGACCATGCTCTCGTTCATGAGCGTATGGAGCAGCCGGAACACCATCGTGTCACCCGTGTAGGCGCGCAGCAACGGCGTGTACGGATCTCCATGCACCTTGCTGTCGAAAATCTTCGACGAATCGGGATTCGTCGCCAGCCGTTGCGCGATCGGCCCGGCGCGGAAGTTCAGCCCGCCGCCGGTCGTGTGCGTGCCGCCGTTCAGGAACGGCATCGGCGTCATGTAGATTTTCTCCGGCATCATGAACGACACGGTCTTGCCCGCTTCCAGCGCCACTTCCACCGGCTGGCCGGGCGGGTTGCCCGCCGTCACGATGTTGACCGTGTGCGGCACCGTATCGTGCACCTGCACCATCAGCTCGCGGAAGCTGCCGTTCACGCCGTGACCCACCGGCTCGATGGTGCGGATGTCCGCCACGGGTCCGCTCCGGACCTCCTTGCCGGTCGTCGGATTGTGGTAGGTGGATCCGAACGGCTCGGCGATGAATGTGCCGAACCCGCCGTGCGGCCACGTGGTCGCACCGAAGGCGTGGTCGTGCCAGAACACCGTGCCCACGTCCGCGTCCACCCAGAACCGCTGCCGGACGAATTCCACCGTCACGATGTCGTTCGCCGGGTGGTCGTTCCGCAACCCCTTGGTCAGTATAATCGTGTTGCCCTTGATCTCCTTGATCCGGGCGATTTCGTTGCCCTTCACATTGTCCGCCCCGACCAGGATTTCGGTATTCACGTGATACTGGGCCGCGTTCTTCACGGCAATGCTCTTGGCCCCCTTCTTCACGGCGCCCGTCAGCACCGTGTTCATCGGCGCCGGCAGGCCCTTCTTGTTCTTTTTCTCCAGCATCGTGAACGGCCGGACCGACTGCTCGTAGGAGAAGCCGGTGATCACGCCGTCCGACGCCTGGTTGTCGAACTGCAGGAAGTGCCAGTGCGTATTGATCTTGGACGCCTGGAAGTTCGTGTAATCGTCGTCGTCCCACTCGCTGGTCAACGTCCAGTCCACGCAATCGTAAATGTTCCCGCGAACGACCAGCGGGTATTTCAAATCGTCGTTGGCCCGGATCGCCGCTTCCTCTTCATGCAGCACGAAGATCAAGCCGTTCGGATCCACCACGGCCGGCTCCTTGCCCACGGGCTTGGCCAGCTTGATCGGCAGCTTGATGAAATGCACGTTGTAGTCCTTCTTGCCGGCATTCTCCGGGCACAGGCTCCACCGCCCGCTCTCGCCCGGCTTGGCCTGCTCCAGGCTGGGTTCGCCGTTCTCGTCCCGGGCGATCATCTCCAGCCAGGGGGCGCCAACGTGCCGCGGGGAGAACATCACCCGCTTCCCGAAATGCGGCGTCAGATGCGGCCAGGCTACTTTGCCGGTGGCCGGCTCGAAGGTGATCGGATGCCGCTTCCCCGGATGCGTGGACATGTACTTGGGATTGACGATCGTGCTCTCTTTCTCGCTCATCGCACGGGTGCCTTCCCAGGTCCAGTCCAGCACCGTCGCGTCGTAGGAGACGATCTGTCCCTTCTCGTCATCCTTGTGGCCGGGCTTGCCCTGCGTCGGCAACTGCATCTCGACCCAGTCCTTGATCGTGATCACGGCCGGATTCGATTTCCAGTTGCTCTTGCCCTTGTCCACGATCTGGAAGGTCTTGCCGAACCAATCCAGCGTCCTGCCGACCAATTTATCCGAGGACACGCCCGTCTTGATCCGGCCCTTGCGATCCGGCAGTTCGCGCAGATCCGGCATCGTGTCGTTGCGGGCATCACCCACCTGCATCGTGTTGTAGACGCGCCAGTAGCCCCACATGCCCGCCACATAGTGGTGCGCGACATGGCAGTGGAACAGGAAATCGCCCGCCAGCTGCTGGCAAAGGCCCGAGCCGCACTCCGTCTCGAGGTCGAGCGCCTCGGAGGGCCCGATCACTTCGACGTCCACGCGGTCCGTCTTGACACGGACCACCGGGTATTTCACCGGCCCGTTGGTCGCCGTGGCCCACAGGTTCATGTCGTCGATCGCCCGCGGACTGCGCGGCCAGCGGATCGTGCCGCCGTGCGGGTGGTGCGAATGGAACACTTCGGACCCGCCGTGCACGAGGCGGAACTTGGCCGGATCGCCCATATAGGAGCGGGGAATCGTCGGGGCCGCGTCTCCAAACGTATAGGAGCTGTAGCCCATCGACTCGTCCTCGAAGCCGAAGTACTCGTGCTGCACGTGCATGTTATTGATGCCGAACGGCTCGCTGCGATAATTGATCGCACGGCCACCAGGACGGTAGGCATCGGTCAGCGGGTCGCGTTGCGGGAGGAAGTCCCCCTTCTTATTGACCGGACGGAACGCCTCGTCGCCGACTTCGTGATAGATCAGCACAAACTCGCGGAAATCCGGGCCGGTGCCGTTCTTGATGATCATCTGCCAGCCGCTCTTGGCCGGCGTCGGATC
>DASWIN010000308.1:0-17336 GCA_036397655.1 Nitrospiraceae bacterium
AACGTCGATCGCAAAATCTCGCAGGGCCGCCAACGCCAGGCGGCTTTCCGGACGCCCCGTCACCTTTTGCCACCCGTTGAAGTCGCGCCGGTGCGGCAGCGTGTAGGCGCACCGCAGCGCCTCCTGCATGATGCCGCTGACGCCTGGTCCCGCGGTATCCCGGACCGATACGATCGCTTTGTCCGTCTTCAGTGCGCCATCCCCGACGAGCAGGCCCAGCAGGTAGCCTTGCTCACGCGTGTAGTGGCCTTTCCACAGCGGCGCCGTTCGATGATCGTTGAGCAGAACTTCATCGCCGGCTTTGAGGTCGCCGGCCCGATACCACTCGCTCGACGACGTATAACGAGTCTTTCGCGTGACTCGTTGAATTTGGTGGTCTGCAGTCAACCGCAACTCGTAGCCTTCGATGGTACGAAGTCTCACAACCGGACGGGTGCCTGTGGGGAAAAACCCTTCGGGGCCTGTGTCGTAGTGCCGGCCGTTGATCTGCGCGACGGACGGGACGCTGACGAGATCGCGAACCTGGCGCGGTCCCTCGGCGGTCTGCACCCAAGTCTCTCCCGTGACGCAGGGATTGGTCGCCTCGATCCGCCCGATCTGCGGCGTCGGATTATGGGCGTTGATGGTGTCGAGGAAGATGAGGCCCGGCTCACCGGTGCACCAGGCCGCCTCCACGATGCGATCGAAGACCGAGGCGGCGTTGAGGCGTCCGGCGCTCCGGCCGGACCTGGGATTCACCAACGCATACTCCTGCCCCCGTTCCAGCGCGCGCATGAAGGCGTCCGTGATACCGACGGAAATATTGAAGTTGGTCAGTTCTGCCTGGTTCTGCTTGGCGGCGATGAAGTCCAGAATATCGGGGTGATCCACACGGAGAATTCCCATGTTGGCGCCCCGGCGGGCCCCGCCCTGTTTGATCACCTCGGTCGCCATGTTGAAGACGCGCATGAACGAAAGAGGCCCAGAGGCCACCCCGCTGGTCGAGGCCACGCGGTCGTTCTTCGGACGCAGGTGGCTGAAGGAAAATCCGGTCCCACCGCCGGATTGATGGATGAGCGCCTGGTACTTGACCGAGTCGAAGATGGATTCCAGCGAGTCCTCCACCGGCAGCACAAAGCACGCCGAGAGCTGTTGGAGATCGCGGCCGGCGTTCATGAGCGTCGGGGAGTTCGGAAGAAACTCCAGCCGCGTCATCAGATCGTAAAAGAGGTCGCTGGTTGTTACGACCGTTCGGCGGGAGCCGCCATAGAGCCGCTCAGCCTGCGCGACATTGTCCGCGACGCGGCGAAACAGCTGCGACGGTGTCTCAATCGGTTTGCCGTCCAGGTTCTTTTCCAGGTACCGCCGGCGCAGCACGGTCAGGGCGTTGGGAGAGAGGCGAAGCGTGCGTGAGTGTGTGCGTGCCATGGGGGCTCCCGGCTTCCTGCTGGTTGCTTATTATATGGTAAACTCGCAGCCACACCAAATACAGGGGAGTTTCAAGCGGCCATGAAAAGTTACCGGGAAGAGCTCTGGTTTCAGACCGACACACGCCGGGCCTACGTCAACATCACGCCGCAGGTGGAAGCGGCCGTGCGAAAGAGCGGTGTCCGGGAGGGGATGGTGCTCGTCAACGCGATGCACATCACGGCCAGCGTCTATATCAATGATGACGAGCCGGGCCTGTTGAAGGATTACGATCGGTTTCTCGAACGATTGGCTCCGCACGAGGCCGACTACCAGCACAATCTGACGGGAGAAGACAACGGCGACGCGCATATCAAGCGACAAGTGATGGGACGCGAGGTTGTGGTGGCGATCACGAATGGAAAACTGGATGTTGGCCCATGGGAGCAGATTTTTTACGGCGAGTTCGACGGCCGCCGCAAGAAACGCGTGCTCGTGAAGGTGATCGGTGAATAAGTGGAGTCCGACAGACACAGTAAAAGATTAAAAGAGGGATGAGCAGGGTGGGAAGGTAAGATGCTGAGAGGCGGGGCGAGGTCTCCGCAAAACCATTTACTTCCGACTTTTCACCTTTTGGCGGATCTGCCCTTGCTTCGCGGTGTGAACTTTGGCAACATACAGACAGTCGACCGACGGGGAGCCGTGTTCTCCGCCGATCTGGTTCGAGGAGCATCCATGTCGAGTTGGTACCGTCCCGATCCGTTAACCCGCGATTTGATCCATCTCATCAATGCACGGCGTCATGATCATGGCGATGCCGATGCGGCGATCGATACCCTTCAGGCCATGTTGGAGCAGGATCGCGAGCAGGACGTCCTCACCATTCTCGCGGCGATGGACGAGGAGATGGCCGAATGGCTGTTCGATTTGCTGGCCGAGGCGGCCTGTTCGATCTCGATGGGCGAAGGGGCGGATGCCAAGCCGCGCTATGCGATCCTGGGGGCGTTGGAATTGCCGCTCCAGGCCGATGTTCGCGCGCCGCTGCATTTGAAGATCGATCCTCTGGCCACGGCCGATCTGCTGCGCGAGCATTTGCACCTGCCGGCCGGCACGGTCGTGATGGTCGAGCCACGGCTCCTGACCGACTCCACGATCGAGCGGTTGACGTTGCACGGCCTTCATCAACACCTGTCGGGAATGTCGGAGGGGCAACGCCGCCTGCCGCTTGCCGCCCGTCTGCATCCACCCGTGGAGTCCACGGCCTTTTTATTGTTCGAGTTGCTGGGATCGCCGGAACCGGGGCTGCCCGATTCGATCGAAGATCCGAGCCGGCAGTCGCTCCTCGAGGGGTTGGTGGCGCAATGCCCCGAGCTGGCCCCGGCGTCGCAGATGCTGGAGGCGCCGGTCTTTGCCAGCTACGCGATGTTTGACGCGCAGAACGCCGTGCGGCTGCATCGGCTGGCCGATGAAACCGTGGAGGTCTGGCGGGATCTCGAGCCGGCGGTTCGGAGCCGGACGATCGTCCACCTCCACACGCAATGCGGCAATGGCGTCTACATGCCGGTCTGGACCGACCTGTTCGATCCGGAATTGCCGGACGACCATGGGCCGGTTTGGACGTCTCCGGATGTCTGGGTGTTTACGGCCGACCTGCCGATCGAATGGCCCGGCGAAGTGCTCACCAACCGGCTGCTGGCCGAAGGATGCACCAGGTTTGAAAATCACATCGTGGAAACGCCGGATAACTGAATAATGCTCAGAACGTAATGGCGCAGGATCCGCTCAAAGTAAAGTTCTGGGGAACGCGCGGATCGGTTCCGACGCCCGGCCCACAAACGGCCCGGTACGGCGGGAACACATCCTGCGTCGAGTTGCGCGCCCAGGACGGGACGATCGTCGTGCTGGATTGCGGAACCGGCGCGCGGATGCTGGGGCTTGACCTGCTGAAATCAGCGTCCCATCCGCTGCGGATCAACTTGTTCATCGGCCACACGCATTGGGATCACATCCAGGGCTTTCCGTTCTTCACCCCTGCGTTCCTGCCTGACACCGAGTTGAATGTGTTTGCGCCCGCCGGGTTGCAGCGGACCGTTGAAGACGCGCTGGCCGGACAGATGCAATATTCCTATTTCCCGGTGACGTTGCGCGACTTGCGCAGCCGCATCCATTTCACGGAGCTGGAGGAGGGGTTTCTGCGGTTGGGCGACATGATGGTCGAGACGCAGTACCTGAACCATACGGCGCCGACGATTTCGTTCCGCATCTCCTGCGGCGGCGCGACGGTGGCCTATGTGACGGACCACGAGCCGTTCTGGAACCCGTCCGGGTCGCATTTCAAGCATCCGGGAGATCAGCGGCATATTGCGTTCTTGAATGGGGCGGACCTGGTGATCCATGACGCGCAATACAGCCTCGAGGAATATCCCGGCAAGATTGGATGGGGTCACAGTACCGTCGACTATGCGACGGAGGTCGCCATGGCGGCAGGCGTCAAGCAGTTGGCGCTCTTTCATCATGACCCGCTGCATGATGACGAGGAAGTCGCCCGCATGGAAGGGGTGGCCAAACATCTGGTCAAGGAACGTGGCGCGGCGCTGGATGTTGTCGCGGCCGCGGAGGGACTGACATTGGAGGTGCAGGGCTCCCGCCAGGCGCAACCTCCCGACGAGGCCTCCGCCCTGCGGCGGCGGTCGATTGCCGGCGAGCGTGTCCTTGTGGTCGGCGCCACGGATGCCGAGATGGCGACGATCGGGCAGTCCCTGGCAGAGGATGGGATGGTGTTTCTTGCGGCGCCGGATCAGCAGACGGCGCTTGTCCAGGCCGCCGAAGTGCCGCCCAGCCTGCTGATCGTGGACAAACAGTTGCCGCAAGGAGACGGGGTCGGGCTGATCAAGCAGATCCGGTCCAAGCTCAACCGCCCCAACCTGCCGGCCTTGATGCTGACGGACGAGACGGACTCCCCCAGTGGCCGGACGCTGATCGGGCCTGCCGACGATTATCTGGCCCGGCCGATCGTGCCTCCGATGCTCCGCGCGCGCGTGCGGGCATGGCTCACGCGATCGTTGACGGTGTTCGATGAGAACCAGCAGGGTCCGGACGGGGACCTCGACACCTCCCATGAATCAGTTGTCGGACTCCAGCCGGTCGGCAAAACGCTGGTGGGGGCCTACGCCGGTCTGTTGGCCGCGGCGCCGCTCTTCCATTCGCTGTCTCATGAGCGGTTGGCGCAACTGGTCTCGAAGGCGGTCGAACGGGTCTATCTACCTGGGCAGACGATTTTCCGGCAAGGCGAATCCGGCGCGCACATTTATGTGATCCTGGGAGGGCAGGTCCGCATCGTCGAGGCAACGCCGGAGGCGCCGCTCGTGGACCGGTTTGTCGGCGAGTTGGGCCATGGCGAAATCGTCGGTGAAATGGGCCTGCTGCTCGATCACTCGCGGACGGCCACGGTCATGGCCGTGGAGCGGACGCGGAGTTTGATGATCCCCCAGGATGATTTCACGAAGGCGCTTGAGGAGTCTCCGCAACTGGCCGTCGGACTCCTGCGCATGATGGCGGCGCGTCTGCAGAACGTGAACCGCCTTTTGGCCAGGACCGCCCCCGATCCGTTGACCGTGCTGGCCGGGAGGCGGACGTTTCACGACCAATACCGGCGTCTGGCTGCCGGGGCTCGCCGCCGGCGCAGCAGTGTGATCCTCTTGAGCCTGGACGTGCTCCATTTGAAAGAGATCAACGATCAGTTCAGCTACGCGGTCGGCGACGAGGTGCTGCGCGCGGTGGCGGATGCGCTCGTGGAGTCCACCCGCACCACGGATTTGGTCTCGCGGTACGGGTCGGACGAATTTGCCGTGCTGCTGGTCGATGCCGGCTACGACCAGGTCGAGGTGATCATCGACCGCGTCACGCAGAAGCTGACTGATTTCTCGCAGCGGCGCGCGCTGCCCCGCACGGTGGAGTGCAGCATCGGGATCGCCGTCAGCCCGGTCCCGCCGGAGTCGGCTGAGGAATTGCTGCGCGAAGCCGATCTCGATATGAACCGGCGAAAAATCTGATTCTCGATCGCGGGCCCCACCGCGGGAGCGGTCCGCGCACGCGCACAGGCGAGCGTGCCTCGTCGGAGCCACGATTTGTATATCGTCCCCGCATGGGGTACACTGCAGTACCGTAGAGCCACGGTGACAGTCCCATCCCTCGCGCTCCCGTCTTGCTGATTCCGGTCCCCGCGCGATCGATTCTCCAGGCACGCTGCTCGTACGGAGCATCTCTGTGTTCACAGGTTCGCCGATCGACGAAGAGGGTGGAGTTATCGCACGAGCTCGTGGTCGCGTGCGTTCTTGGGAGCGACGGCAGGAATATGGGCAGACTCAACGCGGATCCGATTGTCACGTTTTCGGACGGCGGACAGTTGCTGGTGAGCACGACCCATTGCGGGGAAGGACGGTTTACTTGCGAACTCTACATGGCGGGCATGGAGCAGATGGGCCGGAGGGATCTCCGGGTCGTCTCGAGCCTGCCCGAGGCGGCGACCTGTCTCCAAGCCCAGGCCAGCGCCTATACCCAGGCGAGACATCTTTATCCGGGCATGGCGGAAGGCATGAAGGAGCCCCCCTATCTGATCTGGTCCGGACCGTCGCTGCCGTCGTTTGAACCGGAGTCCCGGTCGCGAGGCGGTCAACGGCATCACGGGTAGAAGTACCTCATAATGAGTAGAGAAAAAGGAGACGGATATGGCCTGGCGTGTCGTCAAGAAAGGATTTAAAGCCAAGCGTATGAAACGGCAGCCCAGGATCAGATGGGAACGGCTGGGTATGATGGTGCCGGAAAAACTCCCCACACCGATTGAAGAAATCCGCCGGGAAGTATTGAAGCTGGCCAGTCGTGGGATGAAGCAGAATACGCGATCCCAGCCTGTCAGCATTCATCCTGAAAAGACGACCCGCCGCAGGCGACGCGGGGCCACCGAGTAGACGCGCAACGATCTTGCAGCGAGGCGGCGGCACGCCTCAGGAGGATCCCATCGGAAGACCAAGCAAACCGACAATCAAGAAACGCGATCGCGAGCGAGCCCGGCAGGTTTATCAGAGGGAGAAAGAGGCGCGGCGCGAACAGCGGAAGGCGGAGAAAATCGCCCGTCCGGCCTCGACGACCGGCGGGGAAGATCCGGACCTCGACGGACTGGTCTGGGGGCCGCAAGCCCCGCTGTACTAGCCAAGCGAACGCTGAAAAGGACTCCCCAACTTCGTTCTCGGTCATCCGTCTCCCTGCGACGTACCGAAAAGCGTACGTCTCAGTCGCCGGACTCCCTGCGGCCTCGTTGGATGGTCCTTTTGAGCGTCCGCGAGGAAAAAAGTCTACCGCCCGAATCGTCCGCTGCCTCCCCCGAACGTATTGAACGTCCCCGTATTTGGTGTCAATGGCACCACCGGCGCCAGTTGTTCGCGCGGCATGATGGGACTCCCGGGCGTGAAGGGAAGAAGCGGCGCGGGGGTCAAACCGGCCGGCGGTCCGCCGAAGTTCGAGCGCGGCGGAGGGAATGTCAAGACCGTGCCGGATTGCACGACTCCGCGCGGTGACGAGAACTGATAGGTTTGGAAGCCGCCTCCCAGGTCCATGAATGTTCCCGTGTTTCCGTGCGAGTCCGAATAACTGCGAAACCCGCCACCAAGATCAATGACGGTTCCGCTCGTTCCATCGCTGCCTTGAATGATGCTGATGCCCTGCGCCGCCGCGTCACCTCCCAACAGCAAGGCACCAACGGTCAGGATGTTCAATAGTGCGCGCATGGGCGTCTCCATATTGCCGTGCGGTCCCGATACCTCAATCATAACAGGGAAGGTCCGGGATGGGGAGTGGGGAGGCAGGGGGCTAGGCGGAGGCCGCTTTCTTCAAGGGGTCGAGCAGCTTCACAGGTACAGTGAGCCCCCCGCGCCCGACGCCGACTTCGATGTCCGGTTTGGTCACGCCGTGGAAGTCGCTGCCGCCAGTCACGAGCAGGTCGAGCCGTTTGGCGATATCCAGCAGGTCGGCGGTCTGTTTGGAGTTATGGGTGCTGTAGTGGACTTCGAGCCCGCCTAACCCCTCCGCCTTAAGTTTCTCGCACAGTTTGAAGAGTCCCTCGCCATCCTTCTTGGCCCAGAGGGGATGGGCCAGGACGGGCACGCCTTTGGCGGCCCGGATCCAGGCGATGGCCTCGGCCGGCTCCGGCAATTCGCGCGCCACGTAGGCCGGTTTGCCGTGTGCGAGGAAACGGTCGAAGGCTTCCTTGGATGACTTGACGTACCCTTTATCCATTAAGACCCGTGCGATATGCGGGCGTCCGACCGATTCGGTCACGGCCAGTTCCTTCACTTCGTCGTACGTGATGTCGTGACCCAGTTCGCGTAATCGCTCGATGATCCGGGGGTTACGATCGTGGCGGCTGGCGCGCAGCCGGGACAGCCTCTCATTGAACGCCGGGTCCTGCCACTCCAAAAAGTATCCGAGGATATGCAACTCGTTGTCGCCGAATCGGGAGCTGATTTCCACGCCGGGAATGATTTCAATGCCGAGGCGCGCGCCTGCTTCCAGGGCTTCGGGGAGACCGGTGGTGATGTCGTGATCCGTGATGGCCAGCGCGGTCACACCGGCCTTGTGCGCAAGGGCGAGCACTTCGGCCGGCGGCAGGCTGCCGTCCGAATGGGTGGTATGGAGATGCAGGTCAAGTCGGTCAGCGCGGCGCATCACGGCCGATGTCCTTCGTAGCGAGCATTCGGGCGGTAAAGGCGGAACCACTGCCGTGGGCATCGGCATGTTCCCCCTCGTCGTACCGGAGAATCCGAAGACCGTGCGCGAGGTCCAGCAGCTCGTTGTGTTCGAGGCAGAACTCCCTCCGGCGGGGATGCTGGCGCCGGAGATGATTGTCGACGAGAAACGTCTCGTAAACGAGGACGCCGCCCGGTTTGAGCGCCCGGCACAAGGCCGGGAAGATCGGCCGGTGAAGATAGAAAAATCCGAGGATGACGTCATAGCCCGCTGTCGGGATCGCAGGGGGCCGGGCGGTATCTTCAAGCTCCATGGCGCGAACCGTGACGGTTGTGAGGCCGTGCTGTGCGGCGGCGGCCTTCAGATCCGCCAGCGCCTGTTCGTCCCGGTCCACCGCGTCGACCGTGAATCCATGCGAGGCCAGGTAGAGCGTGTTACGGCCTCTGCCGCAGGCGATATCCAAGGCCTGTCCCTGGGGGAGCAGCGGCAGGGAATCTTTCAGAAATAGCGCGGGGGCCGGATCGAGAGTCATTGCCGGGCGCATGCGCTCGAGCCTGACCCCGACGGACCCCTGCACGCCCTCGACCGGCGGGAGGACTTTTCGAATCCAGATTTTCGCACGGGTGACGGGGAACTCGCGAAATAGCATGGCCATCACCGATTCGCCCAGCGTCTCCAGCAGAACATAGGGCTGTTTGCGGCCGATCTCCAATACCCGCGCAGCCACGGCCGCATAGTCAACCGCATCGGTGATCGCACCAGTGGAGGCGGCAAGGGGGAAGGCACCAGGGGCGTACTCGAGTTCCAGATCGACCGCGATGGGCTGCAGCGATTGGCGTTCGGCCGTGGTGACGCCGCAATGTCCTTGGAATTCAAGGTGTTCAATCATCAGGTGATCAGGCATGCGGCATTGTCGTTGATGAGGTGGTGCCCCGTCAAGGAAGACGCACCTTGCTTGACTACTATTCCAAGCGACTCCTATAATCCACCCACGATGCGGCTGCCGCAGCAAAGGCCCCAATTTTTCGAGGAAAATGGGCGACCTGACGCATTTCAATAAATCCGGACGGGCACGGATGGTCGATGTCTCGCACAAGACCTCGACGGAGCGGGTTGCCGTGGCCCAAGCCCGCGTCTTCATGCGGCCGGACACCCTGGCGCAAATTCAAAAGGGCAAGATTGCCAAGGGCGATGTGCTGGCGGTGGCCCAGGTGGCCGGAGTCATGGGCGCCAAGCGGACTCCCGATCTTATTCCCATGTGCCATCCGCTGCTGATCAGCAGCGTGGATTTGGCGTTCAAGGAAGAGTCCCAACCGGACAGGGAAGGGCGGTGCGCCATCACCGTGACGGCCACGGTCAAGACGACCGGCCCGACCGGCGTCGAGATGGAAGCGATGTCGGCGGTGTCGGTGGCGGCGCTGACGATTTACGACATGTGCAAGGCGGTGGACAAGGGGATCAGTTTCGGAGAAATTTTCCTCCTGTCGAAGTCCGGCGGCAAATCGGGGACCTACAGCAGGCCATGATTACCATCAAGCTGTTCGGTCTGATCAAAACCCTCGCGAACAACCAGGCGGAGCTGGCGGTGGCGCTCAGCAACGGGCGGCGCGTCCAGGACCTGGTGGCTACGCTGGATGCGCAGTACCCCAAGATCGGCGAGTTGATTCACCAGAAGCGGGTGTTGATCTCCGTCAATCAGGATATCGCGCATGGCGAGACGGAGATTCGAGACGGCGATGAGGTGGCGCTGCTGCCGCCCTTTGCCGGCGGCTCCGAATCGGATGGATCGGATGACGCAATGCTCGTGCGTGTGCAGCGGGAGACGTTCTCCGTGGACGCCGAGATCGATCGGGTGCGCGCGCGGTCCACGCGCATCGGCGGCATCTCGATCTTTCTGGGGACGGCGCGGGACCATTCGAAAGGCCACGATGTCAGCTCCATCACCTTCGAATATTATGAAGGGATGGCGCAGAAGAAACTTCGCGACATCCGTGAGCGGGCGTTGAAACAATTCGACGTACTCGAAGTCCTGATTCTCCACCGCTACGGCGAGATCACCGTCGGTGAAAACATCGTGCTTATTGTCGTCGGCGCGGAGCATCGCGCGGACGCCTTCAAGGCCTGCCGGTGGTGCATCGACGAGCTCAAGCAAATCACGCCGATCTGGAAACTGGAACAGACGCCTGCCGGCGAAGTCTGGGTCGAGGAACATCCATGAACGCGGCCCCGCGCGACATCCAGGATACGTTTGGCCGGCCGCTCAAGAGCCTGCGACTGTCCGTAACGGACCGCTGCAACCTCCGCTGCAAGTACTGCATGCCCGAAGAGGAGTACGCCTGGCTGCCGCGCGACAACGTACTCACGTTCGAGGAGATGGCCGCGGTGACGGGGTATTTCACCGACCTCGGCGTGGATAAGGTGCGGCTGACCGGTGGAGAACCGCTGCTGCGGCGGGATTTGCCGAGGCTGGTCCGGCTGCTGTCCCAGAACCGGAAGATTACGGATCTGGCGTTGACGACCAACGGCATCCTGCTCGGTGACCAGGCGCAGGATCTCTACGACGCCGGCTTGTATCGCATCACCGTCAGCCTCGATACCTTGCGCCCGGATCGATTCCGGGCCCTCACGCGCCGGGATGAGCATGCCCGCGTGCTGGAAGGCATCCAGACGGTCGGGCAGGTCGGTTTCACCGGTCTGAAACTGGACACGGTGGCCATCCGAGGATTCAACGACGACGAGCTTGCGGACCTCATTGAATTCGGCAAGGGCCTCCGGGCGGAAGTGCGGTTCATTGAGTATATGGACGTGGGTGGGGCGACGGACTGGTCGATGGGTCAGGTTCTGTCGCGTGCGGCGATTCTCGAGGCGTTGAGCCGGCGGTATGGCCAGATCGCACCCGTTGACGAGGTCAGCTCCGCTCCGGCCCAGCGCTTTCTGCTTCCAGACGGGACAAGTTTCGGCATCATTCCCTCCACGACCACGCCATTCTGCGCCACCTGCGACCGGAGCCGGGTGACGGCGGACGGTATGTGGTATCTGTGCCTCTATGCCAAGGATGGGACGGATCTGCGTCAGCCTCTGCGGGCCGGCGCTTCCCCGGACGAGATCCGGGCGCTCATACAGTCGGTCTGGCAGGGCCGCAAGGACCGGGGCGCGGAAGAGCGCAAGGCGCTTGGGCAGGCCGGAGCCAGGGAATCGCGGTTGATCGAAGTCAAGAAACTTCGGGAGGATCCGCATCTGGAGATGCACGCCCGAGGCGGGTGAAACAGCGCGCGAAACGCGGGACGGGCACGACGCGCGCGAAACGTGAGAGCAGCGCAAGGTCGGAGACAGCCGGAACGTGAACAATTCGACTCGCGCAATTCGCGCCTGTCCCGCGAGTCTCGCCGGATTCCATGCCCGATCTCCATTTCATGACCATGCTCGGCCTGGGGTTCCTCCTCGGGCTGCGGCATGCCCTCGATGCCGATCATGTGGCGGCGGTGTCCACCATGCTCGCGCAGCGTCCCGACCTGCGCCGGTCGGGCTTCATCGGTCTGTGGTGGGGATGCGGCCATACCGCGGTCCTGTTGGTCGCCGGAGTAATGGTGCTCGCCCTCAAGATCACGATTCCCGATGCGGTGGCACGGGCATTCGAGTCGTTCGTCGGCCTGATGCTGGTGGCTTTGGGGATCGCCCTGGCCGTGATCCTCTATCGGGAACAGTGGCACCTGCATGCGCATGAACATGATGGCGAGCGACACGTCCATTTGCACGACCACCGACTCGGCGATGATCACGTGCATCGGCATGGGTGGCGCGATTCACTGCCGCCTTTGATGGTGGGGATGGTACACGGGCTGGCCGGCTCCGCGGCCCTCATGCTGGTCGTGCTCTCCGCGGCGCACACCGTGTGGGAAGGCATGGCCTACATTCTTCTCTTCGGCCTCGGTTCGATTCTTGGTATGGTGGCGCTCGGCGTGCTGATCAGCCTGCCGTTCTTCTACTCAGTCTCCTGGGGGCGATACGGCCAGGTGGCGCTGCGTGGGCTGGCCAGCGTGGGCAGCATCGGCTTCGGGATGACCTTGCTCTTCCGTTAAATCTCCTCCCATCATCCGGTCGGATCATTCGCGTGCGCGGCTGTCCTCAATCCCTCAAGGTATTCAATTCCTTAGGTGTGGCTTAAAATGACAATTCTAGATGCGGGTAGCCAGGGCTTGTGCTATTCTGCCTCCGAAAAAGTGGCGGCAGGTTGCGATGGGGCGGTGCGCAATGGGGGGCCGGTGAAGATTCGCGTGCTCGGGTGTCATGGATCAGACCAGCTCCTGGAGCGAGACGGCAAGGCCCGTCAATGCCGGACCTGCGGATTTCTGATCAACGGGACGGTGATGATCGATGCCGGCACGATCGGGGCGGCGCTTCGTCTCGACGAGCAAAAACGGATCCGCCATATCCTGCTCTCCCATCTCCATTTCGATCATGTCCAAGGTCTACCAACGCTGGCGGACAACCTGGTGGAAGAAGAGGCGGAGGCTGTCGAGTCGGTGACGCTCACCAGCATCCCGTCGGTCCTCGACGGTCTCCACGCGCACCTGTTTAACGGCGATGTGTATCCTGATTTTTTCTCGCTCCCGGAACCTGAGCACCCGATTTTTGTGTGCCGCACGCTTGACGCGGGGAAGGAACAGGAAGTATCCGGGCTGCACGTAAAGGCGATTGAGGTGAACCATCAGGTGCCGACCATCGGATTTCTGATCCGCGACGGGGACTCCTCAGTGCTTTACAGCGGCGATACCCATGAGACAGATGAGATCTGGAAGGTGGCAGCGAAGGATAAGACGTTGAAAGCGGCATTCATCGAAACGTCGTTTCCGAACCGTCTGTTGGGGCTTGCCGTGGCCAGCAAGCATCTGACGCCGGCACTCTTCGCGCGCGAATTCAAGAAGCTCGGGCGTCCGGACCTTCCCGTCTACATCTACCACGTGAAGCCCCGCTTCCGTCATGAAATCGTCGGGGAATTATCGCAGCTCAACATTCGAAACCTGACGGTCCTGGAAGAGGGCCAGGAAATTCAGGTCTGAGCACAGCGCCATGGCGTGGTTCAAGAAAAGCGAATCGCCGGGCACGGAGGAGAGCCGCAAGCGGCCCACGGCGGCCCAAGGCCTGTGGCTGAAGTGCAACCATTGCCGGGAGATCATCTATCGCAAAGAGGTGGACCGCAATAACAAGGTCTGTCCCAAGTGCGATTATCATTTTCCGATCTCGGTGCAGGAACGCGTGGCGTTGCTGGTGGATCTCGGCTCGTTCAAGGAATGGGAAGCCGGGCTCGCCCCGCAGGACCCGCTCACCTTTTCCGACAGCCGCTCCTATAAGGACCGTCTGGCGGCGCAGCAGGAAAAGACAGGGCGCAAGGACGCGATAGTGATCGGCGAGGGCACGATCAACGGCCGGCGGATTGCGCTCAGTGTATTCGATTTCGGGTTCATGGGCGGCAGCATGGGCTCGGTGGTCGGGGAAAAGATCTGCCGGGCGGCGGACCGGGCGCTGGCTGCGCGCACGCCACTGGTGCTGGTCACGACGTCGGGGGGCGCCCGGATGCAGGAAGGCATCCTGTCGCTCATGCAGATGGCCAAGACTTCGGCGGCTGTCGCGCGCCTAGGCGAGGCCAAGGTGCCGTTTATTTCCATTCTGGCGGATCCGACCTTCGGCGGAGTGACGGCGAGTGTCGCCATGCTCGGCGACGTGATTCTCTCCGAACCCAAGGCCTTGATCGGTTTTGCCGGCCCCCGCGTGATCGAGCAGACGATCAAGCAGCAGCTGCCCGATGGGTTTCAGCGTGCGGAATTTCTGTTGCAGCACGGGATGATTGATGCGATCGTCGAACGGAAACATCTGAAGGAAACGCTGAGCACCCTCCTGTCGCACATGTAGGCCTGGCCGGACCGCTTCGACTGCATGCCCATGTCCTACCGTCAGTCGGTCGACTTTCTCTACGGCCTGCAGAAGCACGGCATCAAACCCGGTCTTGAGGCGATCCAGCGGCTGTTGGATCGTCTGGAATGTCCCGAGCGGCGGTCTCCCTCGCTTCATATCGGGGGGACGAACGGCAAAGGTTCCGCGGCGGCCATGGCGGCGTGCATGCTGCAGGCGGCCGGGTACCGGGTGGGCTTGTATACGTCACCGCACCTCGTGGATTTTCGGGAGCGCATCCTGGTGAACGGCGGCATGATGACCGAAGCACACCTGGCGGCCTTGACCGACCGCGTACGCGCCGTGTGCGGAACGCCCCGCGAGCCGACGTTTTTCGAATTCACCACCGCCATGGCGTTCCAGCATTTTGCCGAGTCCGGCGTCGACGTGGCGGTGATTGAGGTGGGGCTGGGCGGGCGGTTCGACGCGACCAATGTGCTGGCGCCGGTTGCGACGGCCATCACGTCCGTGGGCCTCGATCATCAGGAACATTTGGGGACGACCATCGGATCGATCGCCTTTGAAAAGGCGGGGATCATCAAGCCGGGGGTGCCCGTTGTAGTCGGACGCGTGTCTGATGAGGCGGCGGACGTGATCACACGGGTCGCGCGGGAGCGTGAGGCGCCGCTCCGCCGGCTGCCGGGTGACTTTAGGGTAGAGGGCGAGTCATCCGCGCTATTCCGGTATGAGGGTCTGAAGGTCTCGTACGGCGGATTGGCCTGCCCGTTGGCGGGGCGGCATCAGCTGGAAAACGCGGGTTGCGCGCTCGCGTTGCTGGAGTCGGCATCTGAACGGGGTCTGCCCGTATCAGAGGAAGCCATGCGCACGGGGCTGCGGGCGGTGCGCTGGGGAGGGCGGCTCGAAACAGTTGACACTCATCCTCACATGGTGCTGGACGGGGCGCACAACCCGGATGCGGCCGCCGCCGTGGCCGACTATGTGAGGGAGATTCGTCGAAGCCGATTGGGGTCGCGCGTGGTTCTGGTGCTGGGAATCATGCGGGACAAGGATCGCGAAGGAATTCTGGACCATCTGTTCCCGCTGGTGGATGAGGTGATCGTGACGCAGGCCCGGGGACCGCGCGCCACGCCGGCCGAGGACCTGGCGGCGTCGGTGACGGCGAGGGGACGGACGGTGCATGTGCGCCCGGACCCGGCCGACGCGATGACGCTCGCCAGGCGGATGGCCGCTCCGGACGACCTGATTCTGTTGACCGGGTCCCTGCTCTTGGTGGGCGAGGCCAAGGCCATCCTGCTTGGCCGCGAGCCGTCCCCTCTCGGCCTGCGTTAATCATGAGCGCTTCTGCTGCAATCACGGATTCCCTGCTGCGACAGGCCTGCACTCGGCCGGCATCGAAACCTACTGGAGGCAAAGTACCTCTCCGCCGCGATTTGATTGAACGCGGCGGCTCAAGCGAAGCTTGGTATGGCGGGCGGGCTCGCCGCTCGGTCGGTCAATGTCCCGTTTCAAGGACGCCTCCCTCCCTCGCGCCTCCGCGCGCCCGTCTCGCGACGCGACTTCGTGATTTCGCAACGAACCGTCATGAATAACGCAGACTAGGGGCTGACATGGCAGACGGTCCGCGGTCGAATTCCTTTTTGACGGTGTGTACAGGCGTGGCGCTGGCGTTCGGGATGCTGCTGTCCGCCGGACGGGCCGTTGCCGCCGAGCCAGCCCAGCAAACCGCCGTCGTAACTCCACCGGCGGCCTCGCGGCAGGTCGAAATCACGGCTGATCGCATCGAATACTTTCAACTGACCGACGTCTATGAGGCGAACGGGTCCGTCGTGATCGTGCAAGGGGCGATGCGGATGACCTCCGACCATGCCACACTCTTTTCACTGTCCGGGACGCTGATCGCGGAAGGGCATGTGCATTTGAAAGACAGGGTGTCGGACGTGGATGCGGAACGGCTGGAGTTGAACGTGAACACGGAGGCCGGGGTGCTCACCCACGGACAGCTCTATATCAATCAGACGAATACCCTGTTCACCGGCCGACTCATGCAGCGATTTTCGGAGGATCATTACCGCGCGAAGGATGGGGCGTTCACCAATTGCGATGCGCGGAAGGGAGAGACACCGGCCTGGCGCCTGACCTTCAAGGACGCGGACTTGAACTCGGGCGACCGCGTTTATCTCAAGGATGCCTGGCTCTGCGTGAACGATGTGCCCCTCGTGCCGTTCCCCGAGTTTTCCTATCCGATGGCCACCGGAAGAAAAACAGGGTTGTTGACCCCCACGCCGGGGTTTGACAACCGGTTCGGCTGGACCTATCGCCAAAGCTTCTTCTGGGCCATCAGCCCCAGCCAGGACCTGACGATTTCGCCGCAATACTACACGGACCTCGGGTATGGCAGTGATTTTGATTACCGCTATGTGTTGGGCCGAAAATCGAAAGGGCAGTGGCTGTTGAGCGTGCTGAAGCAGGAGCAACTGCCGCTGGTTGAGGGCGTGGATCCAAACAGCAGCGATGTCAAACGGATGCGCGGGATGATCAGCGGGATGCACAACCAGCATGTGAATGCCAATCTTCGGATCATGGCGTCAGCCTTCCTGGTCTCCGACCCGGAGTATCTGAGCCAACTGAGCAATTCAGGCGCGCAGCGGGCCATGCCAAGCGGAGATTCCAGCCTGTTCGTCAACCAGCGTCTGGCTCACGGCAATCTCTACCTGCTCGGGCAATACCTTCAGCCGTTGAATGCCGGCGGCAAGGAGTCGTTTCAACGGGTGCCTGAACTCGGACATACGTTTGCCGATTATGCGCCCCTCGGCGGGCCGGTCCTGCTGGGCATGGATTCGCGGGCGGCGCATTTCTACCGGGAAGAAGGATTTCAGGTGAGCCGTGCCGATCTGATGCCGTCGATTTCATCGGAGCAATGGCAGCTCGGACACGTGGTCGGATTCACGCCCCAGATCAAGCTCCGTGAAACCTACTACACGCACAGCGCGGCCACGGCCAAGTCCACGCACCGGGAAACCCTCTGGGCCGGTCTCGAAGGCACGACCAGCCTGGCGCGGCGGTTTGACAGGGACGGTGGCCGGAGCCTGTTGCACACGATCGAGCCGAAGGTGGTCTATGAATACGTGCCGCCGACCGACCAGTCCAAGATCGTGCAAATCGACGATGTGGACAATCTGAGCAAGAAGAATCTGCTGACCTATTCGCTCCAAAGCCGGCTGCTGAAGCAGAACGAGAAGGGGGCCACCAAGAGCTGGCTGGATTTGACGCTCGCACAAAGTTACCGACTGGGCAGCGTC
>DASWIN010000309.1:0-6213 GCA_036397655.1 Nitrospiraceae bacterium
AACCATGTGCGTGGAGGAGGCGAATAATGAGCCGCGCTGATTACGCCCGCACGGCTAACCGGAGAGGATTGTGAATGATTAGGCATTTCCGGCACATCATCGTGATGTGGCTTGTTGAATTGGCATTTTGGATCATTCCAAAGGACGACGAGCCCGGGAAGCTGTTCATGGAATTTGCGGGCTGTTGGGCGTCCGCGAACGCGGAAATTCTGGGACGCGAGGTCCGCACGGGCGGGTAGCGGCATAACCATGAGGGACGAATGACGACGATAGCTTATCGCAATGGAGTGTTGGCTGCCGATACCTGTGTTTCGGTCGGGGATAGCCATAATGGCCGCATTGTTAAGATTGCGCGCCGAGACGACGGCTCCTTGGCCGGGGCCGCTGGTGACGCCGCCTATAATGCCGCGTTTTTGCGCTGGTTTAGCGAACATGAGCAGGGGGCGCCGCCGGAAGCTATGTCTAGTCGAGATTATAACACGTTTGACCGAGGGGTCATATTCCGCCCAGACGGAACGATTGAGGTTTTTGAGCCCCGCGGTTCGCACACCTTGGCGGCAAAATACTATGCGCTAGGAAGTGGGCGCCCAGAGGCATTGGGGGCAATGTTTGCTGGGGCAGACGCATTGACGGCGGTAAGGGCGGCTATGGCGCATGACGCACATACTGGTGGCGAGGTGCTTGCGGTTTCTCGGCACGGCAGTGTTGGCGGGGAGTAAAATTAGGAATGACAGCAGAAACCGACACCGGGATAACCTGGTACGTGGCCATGACAGGGCCACGCGAGGAATTCATTGCCGACGAGAACCTGCGCCGGCTGGGCTACATGACATGGCTGCCCCATGAGCGCATCCGTCGCCGCCGCAAGCTGCCCAACGTGGACAGGTTCCGTATCGACTGGGTGAACGAGCCGCATTTCCCGCGCTATCTGTTCGTAGCCCTACGGAAGCCCACGGAGAGCCTGTATCAGGTCAACGAGACGGACGGCATCGCGACCGTCGTCTATTGCGGCCCGGACCCGCTTCCGGTACCGCATCGTGTCATGGATGAGCTGATGGCGCGTGCGGACGAGGATGGGCTGGTCGGGGTTGTCGATCGGACGGCCCGCAATAAATTTGCGCCCGGCGCCGTGGTGAGGTTCGTCGAGGAATCGCCGCTCCGTGGTTTGCTTGCCGCCGTCGATATTGACACCGGCCCCAATGTTCGGGTATGGGTTAGCCTGTTGGGAAAGAAGCAAAGTGTTTCCGTTGCGCCCAACACGATAGAAGCGGCTTGAATGCCGCGCAGCGTCGCTAAGCCGGCCCCTGGTCGTCAGGACAGTCTCGGTAAGCGGCTCGCCATTTTGGCTGACGGCGTTTCGGCGCTGTCTTTGCTGTCCCCAACACATTCCGTCCCTGCTGCTGGCCGCTCCTGGCGAAAGCCCCGAGCCGGTGCTCCCTGCCGCTCACGGCCTGTGCGCATGGGGCGGGAACTAACATCATGAACCTTTCAGGAGAAGACAGAAATGAGCGACGTTCAGGTAGCGCGTAATCTGGCGATGGTCGGGCAGGGACAGGAGGCGCTACAGCGCGGTCTCGGCAATCCAAACGAGGACTACATTGAGGCGCAGCGCAGGCATATCGACCAGCAAGTGCGGGCGCAGAGCGTGGACATGGCCGTTCGCAGCGGCGTTGCCCCGCAGGAGCTTTTGACTCAAGCGCGTGAAATCTACGAATTCATCATCGGCGACTGAGCCATCCTAACACCATGAAAGCAGTCTAACACATGTCCAAGATACGTCGCATCGGCAACGTCCTGAACGGTAGCGAGGTCGAGACCGATGCTGACCGCGTCGCGGCCGTGCGTGCTTGGGCATTGGACGCGCTATACGAGGTTATTGCCGAGCAGCGTGCTGCTTGCAAGCTCTGCAACGATTTCGGCTATGTCTATCTGGTGGACGAAGACCCCAACGACCCGAACGGCACCATCAAAACGCAGCGCGATTGCTGGGAATGCGGCGCTGAAACAAATTGAATTCAATCAGAGGAAAAACAAATGGCCAAGCGCGGCGGGAAACGCCCAGGCGCCGGCCGTCCAAAGGGTAGCCGTGACACCGCAACGATAGAGCAGCGTGGGACGATCGAGGAATTGGCGCGGGCCAACTCGCCCACGGCCATGGCCACTCTGGTGACGATTGCGACCACAGGCGAAAGCGAGGCGGCGCGGGTTTCTGCGGCTAACTCCATCCTGGACCGCGGCTACGGCAAGCCGATGCAGGCCATGGAGCACTCCGGTAAGAACGGCGCTCCGCTGATTCCGGTGATTAATGTCACAATTGACGGCGGAGCTTAACTTTCGCCTGCACGCCAAGCAGGGCGTGGCCTTCCGCACCGAGGCAACGGAAGTTCTGTACGGCGGGGCGGCCGGTGGCGGGAAAAGCCACCTGATGCGCGTTGCCGCGATTGTCTGGTGCTCCAAGATACCTGGGCTGCAGGTTTACCTGTTCCGGCGAATCAAGGACGATCTGGTCAAGAACCACATCGAGGGGCCCAAAGGGTTTCGGGCGCTTCTGGGTTCCTGGGTCCTGGCTGGCCTCGTGCAGATGGTCGAGGATGAGATACGGTTCTGGAACGGCTCCAAAATCTACCTCTGCCACTGCAAGGACGAGAAGGACCGGATGAAGTATCTCGGGGCTGAGATACACGTCCTTCTCATTGATGAGCTGACGACCTTTACCGAGACGATCTACCGCTTTCTCCGCGGCCGTGTCCGTGCCGTTGGCCTGCCCGAGTTGCCGCCTGAGTATCAGGGCAGGTTCCCGCGTATTCTATGCGGCTCGAACCCCGGCGGTGTCGGGCACCAGTTCGTCAAGTCGGCTTTCATTGACAACGCCACCCCGCTGGCGATCAGGGCCACCTCGGACGGCGAGGGCGGGATGTCGCGGCAGTATATTCCGGCCCGGCTCAACGACAACCCGGCGATGGCCAAGGATGACCCGCAATACCGGGCCCGGCTTCGCGGGCTTGGCAGCGAGGCGCTTGTCCGGGCGATGGAAGAGGGCGACTGGGATGTCGTCGCTGGGGCGTACTTCGACTGCTGGCGGGCTGACCTGCACATCATCCACCCGTTCCAGATGCCGGAGCACTGGCTGCGGTTTCGCTCTGGGGACTGGGGCTCGGCCAGGCCGTTTTCCTTTGGCTGGTGGGCGGTTGCCAGCGAGGATTTCATTCACCAGGACGGCTTTGTCGTCCCGCGCGGCGCGATGATCCGGTACCGCGAGTGGTACGGGGTCAGGAAGACCGACGAGGGGCAGGTCGTCGCGAATACCGGCCTGAAGATGGTCGCGGAGACGGTGGGCCTTGGCCTGGCTCGTCTGGAGGCGGCAGACCCGCCCGGCTCGGTTCGCTATGGCGTGCTCGATCCCTCAGCGTTCGCGGAGGACGGCGGCCCGTCCATTGCCGAGCGGATTTACCGGGGTTCGGATAAGAAAATCCTGTTCCGGCCCGCGGATAACCGCCGGGTGCCGCAGCGTGGCGCGATGGGTGGCTGGGACCAGATGCGGTCTCGCCTGATCGGCCTGGACGGCAAGCCGATGATATATTGCTTCACGGTCTGCCACGATTCCATCCGCACCATCCCGTCGCTGCAACACGACGAGCTGCGACCAGAGGACCTGGATACCAACGGCGAGGACCACGCCGGAGACGAATGGCGCTATGCGTGCATGTCCCGCCCATGGACCAGGCCGACGCCCGAAGACGACAAACCCCTAGAGGACTGGCGCAACCAGACCATGGACGACATGTGGAAAGACCATGACAAGCGCCGCCACGGCGCGGGCGGGATGATATGAACGGGAACTTGCGGGATATTATTGCCACAACGATTCGATACCGGAGCCGCCGCTACAATTACACATTGCCCAATGCGGTGGTGTTGGAGCGGACGCTTTCGGCCGTGGAAGCATTGGGCGAAGACGCGAGCGTTGGCGCGGCGATTGAAGTGATGGCCAACACGTTGAATACGTACGAGATATTGTGCTATGATAGCTACTACTGGACTGGCCGCCCGACCAGCATGACGATGCGTGCGCGGGCCTGATGGCCGAAGACACCCGCGCCGTCGAGACAACCGAGGACTTCGGCAAGGGCGAGGCTGCCAAGGTCTCGCGGTATCTTGCCGAAATCAAGGCGTACGACACGCACTTCAAGCCCTGGGACGAGCGGTGCAAGAAGATCGTCAAGCGCTACCGTGACGAGCAGGAGACGGACACCACGCAGCGCCGGTTCAACATCCTGTGGTCCAACGTTCAAACGCTTGGCCCTGCGTTATACGGCCGCAAGCCCATTCCCGACGTGTCCCGCCGGTTCAAGGATCGCGACCCCATCGGCCGGGCGGCGTCGACCATCCTGGAGCGCTGCCTCGGCTATTCGGTGGACGCCTACGACTTCGACAGCGTGGCCAAGAGCACGCGGGACGACTACCTGCTGACGGCCCGCGGCACGGCGTGGGTGCGGTATGTCCCGCATTTCGGGGACGAGACGAAGGACAAGATATTCCTCCAGACGGTCGAGGACGACGCCGGCACGACCTATCAGGACGAGGGCGGGAATGTCGTCGAGAGCCCTGAGATGGAGGGCGACCGGGCCTACACCATGGGCGAGCCCTATACGCCGGTAGCCTATGAGGAGGCGGTCTGCGACCATATCCCGTGGGAGGACTTCGGCCACACACCTGCTCCGAAATGGGAGAAAGTAACGGCGGTCTGGAAGTGTGAGCGCATGACCCGCAAGCAACTGGTCGAGCGCTTCGGTGAGAAACTGGGTAAGGAAGTCCAGCTAACCGAGCGCGCCACTGGGATTGCCAAGGCCGAGTCCGAGAGGCACGGCGACGTGTTCATGCGCGCCAAGGTCTACGAGATCTGGGACCGGACGGACAAGAAGGTCATCTGGATATCTCCCGGCTACCGGGAAAGCTGCCTTGACGAGCAGGACGACCCGCTGCACCTGAACGGGTTCTTCCCTTGCCCGAAGCCGCTGTACGGCACGATGACCACGGACAGCCTCGTGCCGGTGCCGGATTACGTGGAGTATCAGGCGCAGGCTCTTGAGCTGGATACGCTCACCCAGCGCATTTCGCTGCTGATCGACGCCATCCGGGTTGTCGGTATCTACAACGGCGAGATTGCGGACCTGCAGAACATGCTGCAGGGCCAGGAAAACCGCATGATCGCGGTGAATGACGGCGCCTGGGCCATGTTCGCGGAGAAGGGCGGCCTCAAGGGGCAGGTGGATTTCTTCCCCGTCCAGGAGGTTGCCACAGTATTGCAGATCCTCGCCGAGAGCCGCGAGCGCATCAAGCAGGACCTGTTCGAGATATCCGGCATCAGCGATATCGTGCGTGGACAGGTCGACCCCAGGGAAAAGCTGGGCCAGTCGCAGATGAAGGGTCAGTTCGCCACGCTGCGATTGCAGGATCGTCAGTCCGAGATGAACCGGATCGTCCGGGATTTGCTGCGGCTGAAGGGCGAGATCATCGCCGAGCACTTTTCTCCCGAGAGCCTAATGGAGATGTCCGGCTGGCGCGAGACCATGGAAGCCAAGGTGCTTGACCGGGCCCGCGACAAGGCGGTTGCCGAGATGGAGCAGATGCGCCAGCAACTGATGGAGGCGCAGCAGACCGGCCAGCAGCCGCAGATGCCCATGGCGATGCCGGAGATCCCGCCGTCCTCGGGTGAGGTGTTCGAGCAGGCCGTGCAGTTATTGCGTGACGACCGGCTGCGGACGTTCCGGGTTGATATCGAGTCCGATTCGACGGCGTTCGAGGACCAGCAGGCGGAGAAGCAGGGCCGGACTGAATTGCTGACGGCCATCGGTGGGTATCTCCAGCAGTCGGCGGTCATCGTCCAGAGCGCGCCGGAGATGAAGCCCTTGTTGGGGCATCTCCTGTTGTTCGGCATCCGGGCATTCAAGCCGGGCCGGCATGTGGAGGCGATGTTCGAGGAGGCGCTGGAGGACATGGAGATGGCCCCGCCGCCGCAGCAGGAGGGCGATCCTGCCATGATGGCGGCGGCCAAGGTGGAGCAGGCCAAGACGCAGATCGAGGGCCAGAAGCTGCAACTGACGGCGCAGAAGGATCAGGCGACCCTGGCGTTGGACCAGGAGAAGTTCCAGCACACCTCCAGGCTGGAGGAGATGAAGTTCCAGGCCGAGGAGGCCGCACGAGCGAGGCTGC
>DASWIN010000310.1:0-4728 GCA_036397655.1 Nitrospiraceae bacterium
GCTGCTAACGCCGGAGGCCAGTTTAAAGCCCTTGTCCTTGTCCCATTTGAAGGAGTGGGTGGCGAGAAACGCCTTGGCGAGATCGTCCTTGGCCGACATTGCCAGGCAGTATATATAATGGTGAAGGCGGGCTCAAGTCGCCCCGTTGTGATGCATTCATTTCTTGACCGTCCCCGTCAACCGCAGTAGCGTAGTTGCGTTCCGGTCGAACAGGCTCGAACCCGTCATCCGCACGAAAGGAGATCATCATGCTCACCAGAGGCTTGCTTGTCAGTTTGATCGCGGCGGCCGTGGCCGTTCCGGTCTATGCCCAGACCACGCCCGGTGTCGATACCAGGCAGGAGCGCCAGCAGCAGCGTATCGATCAAGGCGTGGCCGGCGGAGAGCTGAACCAGCGCGAAGCCGGCCGGCTCCAGCGCCGGCAGGACCGCATTGCCGCCCACGAGGAGAAGGCAAAATCGGACGGCGTGGTCACGAAGCGGGAGCGCCGGCAACTCCATCGGGAGCAGAACCGCGCCAGCCGTCACATCGCGAAGGAAAAGCACGACCGGCAAAAAGCGCGCTGACAGCGGCTACGAAGGGCCTGGGCCCGGCCGGGGCTGAACGGCCCCCGCCGGGCTTTCTTTTGTTTCGTAAACAAGGTAGCCTAATCTCCCCCACTGATGTGAAACTGAGGAGTGTTCCATGCCGGAGCGGAACGGAACGATTTTAGTCGTCGATGACGACCAGGATATGCGGACGCTGCTGTGCGATGAATTATCCGAACTCGGCTATCGCGTGGCTGCCGCAGCCAACGGACGCGACGCGCTCAAGAAACTCGGCGAAGAGGACTACGCCGTCCTGCTCACCGATCTCCGGATGCAGGGCATGCAGGGGCTTGAGCTGCTGAACGAAGCGAGGCGGGACTCTCCGGGCACGAACGTCATCATCATGACCGCCTTCGGCTCGGTCGAATCCGCGATCGAGGCGATGAAGCAGGGCGCCTACGACTATGTCACCAAGCCGGTCAAGAACGAGGAACTGGCGCTGGTGGTGGAGAAGGCGGTCCGTGAGGCGCTGCTGCGGCGCGAAGTGCAGCAACTCCGCCGCGCCGTGCGCGAAGACTACAGCTTTCATCACATCCTGGGGAAGAGCAAACCCATGCGGGAGGTGTTCGACCTCATCCGGCGCGTCGCGGACAGCCAGACCAACGTGCTCATCACCGGAGAGAGCGGGACGGGCAAGGAGCTGGCGGCCAAGGCCATTCATTTCAATAGCGACCGGCGGGGCGGCCCGTTCGTGCCGGTGAATTGCGCGGCGATTCCGGAGGCCTTGCTCGAGAGCGAGCTGTTCGGCCACATGAGGGGCTCGTTTACCGACGCCAAGGGGGACAAGCGGGGGCTGTTCGAGGAGGCGCACGGCGGCACGCTGTTCCTGGACGAAATCAGCGAGCTGCCGGTCATGCTGCAGGCCAAAATACTCCGGGCCATTCAGGAGAAGGAAATACGGAGGGTCGGCTCCACCAAGGCCGTCGCGGTGGACGTCCGGATCATCGCGGCTACCAATCTGTCGCTGACGGACGAGGTCAAGGCCAAGCGGTTTCGGGAGGACCTCTATTACCGCCTGAACGTGATCGAGATCAGAATGCCCCCGCTGCGCGAGCGCCGCGAGGACATTCCCCTGCTGGTGGACGCGTTTTTGAAGAAGTGCGCGGAGGCAGGCAAAAAAACGGTGAAGGGCATCGCCGAATCAGCGCTGGCGTTGCTGATGGATTATCCCTGGCCGGGCAACGTGCGGGAATTGGAAAACGTCATTGAGCGGGCGGTGACGCTGACGCGCGGCGAGAAAGTGTTGCCGGAGGACCTCCCGCCGGCGATCCATGGCTCGCGCGGGGACAGGAAGGTAATCGACGACGCGGCCGATCGGACCCTGCCGCTCGAAGACGTCGAGAAGGAATACATCCTCCGTATTCTCGAGAAAACCGGCGGAAACAAGTACCAGGCCGCGCAACTCCTCGGCATCGACCGGAAGACGCTCTACCGCAAGCTCGGCGAAATCGCGGGGAAGGGCTCAGTCTAGACACCCGCCGAATCCCTCATGTTCAAGGACCTTTCAGCAGATGGCCTGACCCGCCGCGCGATCATTATCGTCGTCATCACCAGCGTCTTTGCCGTAGACGTGACGACGTCGGTCGGGACGACCATCTCGCTGCTCTATTTATTTCCGCTGCTCCTGACCAACTGGTTGCGCGGGCGTCGGGAGGTGTATTACTTTGCCGCGATCTGTTCGGGACTGACGGTTGCGGGTCTCTTCCTCTCCCCTCCGGGTGTCCCCCTGCAGCTTGCCCTGTTCAACCGGACAGTCGGCCTGGGACTGTTGTGGGCGCTGGCGGTGTTCATGGCAGGGCAGCGAAGGGCCGAGGCCGATTCCGTGCGCAGCGCACTCCGCCTTGAAGGCATTGTCCAGTCGGCGATGGACGCCATCATCGCGGTCGATGAAAAACAAAATGTCGTTCTCTTCAATCAGGCAGCCGGGAAGATGTTTCAATGTTCGGCAGAAGAGGCAATAGGACGTCCAGTCTCCCGGTTCATCCCTGTGCGGTTCCGCGAGGCGCATCACGAACACATCAGAATGTTCGGCCGATCCGGGTCGACGAGCCGCCAGATGGGGGCGCTCGGCACGATCACCGGACTGCGGGCCAACGGAGAAGAGTTCCCGATTGAAGCCTCCATCTCGCAGATCGGGGTGGATGCGGAGAAATACTTTACTGTGATTCTGCGTGACATCACAGAGCGCGAACGGGCTGCGCAACAGTTTCGGATTGCCGTGGAGGCGGCGCCGACCGGCATGCTCATGGTCGATGAGCAAGGAACGATCCAGTTGGCGAACAAACAAATTGAAGAGTGGTTCGGTTACGCGCACCAGGAGTTGCTCGGCCAGTCTATTGAGGTCCTGGTGCCGGAACGCTTCCGGGTCGGGCATGTCGGACATCGAACGACGTTTTTTGCCAAACCCGAGGTCCGCCGGATGGGGAAGGGGCGGGAGTTGTATGCGGTGCGCAAGGACGGGAGCGAGTTCCCGATCGAGATCGGGTTGAGCCCTATCAAGACAGAAGCAGGCATGAGGGTGCTGGCATCGGTGGTGGATATCTCCGAGCGGCGACAGATTGAGCAGCAGCTCCGCCAGGCCGAGCGGCTGGCAGAGATGGGGACGCTGGCGGCCGGCATGGCCCACGAGATCGGGACGCCGATGAACGTGATCCTGGGACGCGCCGAGCAGCTCATGCGCAAGACGGAGGATGAGGCGACGCGGAAGGGGCTGGCGACGATCACGGCGCAGGTCGAGCGCATTACAAAACTCATGAATCAATTGCTGACCTTCGCCCGGCGGAAGCCCATGGAGCGCCGTCCGGTCAATCTCGGCCAGGTGCTGGAGGACTGCCTGGAGGTCCTGCAGGAGCGGATCCGGCGGGCGAGGATCACGGTTGAGAGCCGCTTTGAAACAACGCTGCGCCCGGTGCATGTTCATGCCGATTCCGACCAGATGAGCCAGGTGTTTCTAAACCTCTTCATCAATGCGATCCATGCCATGTCGCGCGGAGGCCGGCTTCGCATTTCGCTGGAGCAGGCCGACAGTCATGTGAAGGCGGTAATCGCCGACACCGGGCATGGTATCTCGAAAGAGGACCTTCCCAATATCTTCCATCCGTTTTTCACGACGAAAGAAGTGGGAAAGGGAACCGGCCTGGGGTTGACGGTCGTTCACAACATTGTTCAGGAGCACGGCGGCTCGATCGCCGTGGACAGCGAGCCCGGCAGAGGCACCACCTTCACGATCACGCTCCCGGCCAGCAAATCTTAAAGAAGCATTCAGCCCTCAGCGGCCGTCCGGACGTTTCGAGGAAAGCGTTCGGCCCGTTGTGTCCGTTGAGCCTGTAGAAAACTGAACTGGCCAAACAGGCTGAACGGGCTTAACGGCTGTCCGACACGCTGAACGCTGACGGCAGTTTGCTCCTCCAGTGGGGTATCCTGCACCGGGACATATTCCTTGGGTGTAGCCTTTAGCATCAGCCCGCGATTCGTCCCACCTGTAATCCACAGAAGAGGCCATTATTTCAGCAGAAAACGCTGATGACGATCAGCACACTCCTTGCATAATGACAAGAAGGCCCCAGTGCGTCATGGGAGGGTTATGGTGGATGTTGGAAGTCAGAAGGTGTTGCTGATCGTGGAAGACGATCGGGAAATGCGCAGTCTGCTCTGCGATGAGTTCCGGGATTTGGAATGCCGGATCGTCGAAGCCGGAGACGGGAATGAAGCGCTCGATCGGGCCCGGGAAGCGGCGCCAAGTCTCATCCTGACCGATCTGCGGATGCCGGAGGGAGGGCTCGGATACATCGGTCGCCTACGCCTGGCTGTCCCGGGCTGTCCGATCGTCCTCATGACAGCCTTTGGGGATCCCAGTGTCAGGGAGACGGCCCAGCGATTCGGCATCTCGGCCTATTTCGACAAGCCTGTTCGCATGGCCGAACTGAAAGCGTCGATCAAGCAGTTGCTGAATCACAGAGGAGTGCAGGCTGACAAGTGAACAAGCTGACATACTGACAAGCCGACCTTGAAATCTGGCCGTGCAATCTGTGCCGCTTGTCAGCTTGTGAACCTGTCAGCGCTTTGAAGGAGTGGGGATGGCCGGATCTCATATCAAGCCTTCTTTTCACCTGGATTCCATTCTGGCCGCAAGGCTGGAAGC
>DASWIN010000311.1:0-2869 GCA_036397655.1 Nitrospiraceae bacterium
CCCAAAACAAGCGTGTTCCTCCGGCGTTCGGAAGTTCGCGGAACACGTGCGGCATCGGTGCGGCGGCGGTTGTTGATACCGGCCGGGTCGTGATGCTTCGCTGTGTGGATTCCGATCGTCACCTCCGTCGGTCGTTCGCGGGCCTCCGCCAACCGGGACATCCTTACCCCGGCGTCACGCTCCGGCATCAGCAACGCAGGGGCTGCCGCAGGACGTCCACGCCCCGCAGGAACACCTCCTGCCACGGATTCCATGACAGCAACCTGAACACCAGCCGCCGTCCCGTTCGAACCAACTGCGCCGGCACGCGCACGAAGGCGTTCACGAACGTCTTGAATTCCATCGACAGCACGGACTGCTTCTCACGTTGGTGCTTGGCCTTCCATCGACCCTGGTCCGGCAGCAAGAGCGCAAACCATGCCTTCAACGTCCAGGCCAACGAGGCCATCACCATGTAGGCCCCGTTGCTGACCAGGTCTCCCACCGGCATCCGCAGGGCGTGGACCCCGTTCTTGAGTTGCTCGATGACGTTCTCCTGATCGCAACGCCCATGAGCCAAGGCCACGATCTGCTCGGCCGAACTCCGCCGGTCGTTGGTGATATAGAAGAAGTAACGGTAGTCCTCGAACAACCGCGATTGCCCACGCTCCACCGAGAGATGCTTGCGCACCACCACCATGCGATACGACCGGCGGCAGGCCGTGGGACCATGCTCGAACTCCGCCACCTCCTCCTCCAGCAGCCGCAGGTTCTGGTAGCCCTTCTCTTTCACGATCCGGGCCTTGACGTTCTCCGGGCGGCTCCGCACTTGAGTCTTGACCTCGTACTTGGCCTCGTGCGGCAAGGGCCTCCAGGCCGATTTCGGC
This sequence comes from Nitrospiraceae bacterium, assembly GCA_036397655.1. Classification (GTDB taxonomy): domain Bacteria; phylum Nitrospirota; class Nitrospiria; order Nitrospirales; family Nitrospiraceae; genus 2-02-FULL-62-14. Next base: position 867 of record DASWIN010000311.1, read on the forward strand.
AATTCGTTGGCCCGTTCGATCAGGGCAGCAACGGCGTTGAATCCGAACACGAAGCGAATTCCCTGCCCGTGCCAGCGATCCAGATGGGCGGTCTGGGAGAAGTCCGTGTCCCCCCGGAAGGTGATCTTGCGGAAACCGGCCTCCCGACACAAGTCCGCGGCCCGATCCAGATAGGGGGCGGCGCCCTCATGCGACGGCCGGTGACCGCTGCGGTTGACCACGTACAGCGGCTCGCGGGTGTTGGCCAGCGAGACGATCAGGGGGTGATAGGACCATCGACCGTCGTAGGACATCCCCATGCCTTGTTTGCACTCTCCGCCGGTCTCGGCGATGTGACCGTCCACGTCGATCACCGCTTCCCGGAAGAATGTCTTCCCCTGCCGACGCCAGACGCCCACCCGTGTCCGGTTGATGACCTCCATCAGGGTCTCTACGTCGGCCGCGGTGAAGCGCCGGCAGAAGTCGCCTTCCGTGGTCGGGTCCGGGATGCGCTGGGCGCCCAGGGCGTCCAGGTACACCTCGTCGTTGCGACGCAGCTCCAGGTCGTCCAAGCACGTCCCGCCGCAGAGGATGTTGTAGGCGATGTTCAGCACGTGATCCGATTCGTGGTAGGGCAGATGCCGCTTGAGCAGGTGGAGCTCTTGATCGATCCGCTCCACCAGTCCCACGCCACGAGCCAGCAGGTGCATGGCCCCGATGCCGCCCTCACCCAGCCCGCGGTCCTTGGCAGTCAACTCGTAGTGAATGTTGCCGGCTGCGAACATCGGGCGGACCTGCTCCTCCCAGTGCCGCTCCCTGAGCCGGTATGCGATCCGCCGCTTGCAATCCCTCACCCTTTGCGTTCTACTCTTGCTCACTCGAAATGCCTCCTTGCGATTCGGGTCGCTTGTCAACACACCCCGAAGATATCCGCAAAAAGAAGGCATTTCGAGTACTTTTTCGGAATCCGCGGCTCAAATCACGCTTGGTCAGGGCCTAGTTTAGCGGCCGGTACTGAAACATGTCGCACGGGTTTTCAACCCGTGTTTTCACCGGTTAAAAACCGGCGCCACATCGAACCGGATGACTCTTGCCACGGGCTCCCAGGCAATCGACGCCTGGGCCGCGGTGAGCGTATCCGAAGACCGCTGCAACGCAACCACCATCTCGCGCCCATAATCGGGCGGCGGGCTCGGATGGGAACGCAGCACGGCGACTCGGTGGAGTCTTAGCCGGCCTTCCCTTCCTGCACGATTCGGCTCAATCGACAATCGACCACGGGTGCAGCTAGGATTGGTCGCATGTGCGGACGGTTCACGTTAGCCACGCCGGCGGAAATCGTCGCGGAGTTCTTCGAGCTCACCGAGGCGCCGGCGCTGCCGCCGCGCTACAACATCGCGCCCACGCAACCGGTGGTCGCCATTGTTATCGCGCGAGCTTCCGCGCGGCGCGAGTTGCGCAACCTGCGCTGGGGCCTGGTGCCGTCGTGGGCCAAGGACCCGAAGGCCGGCGGGTCCATGATCAACGCCCGGGCCGAGACTTTGACCGAGAAGCCTGCTTTCCGGGAGGTGTTTCGGCGGCAGCGCTGCCTGGTCATCGCCGACGGGTTCTACGAATGGATGAAGCTGGAAAGAAGAAAACAGCCGTATTACATCCGCATGGCCAACGACAACCCGTTTGCCTTCGCCGGGTTGTGGGACCATTGGGAAGGCGCGGACGCGGCGCCGATCGATTCGTGCACGGTGGTCACCGGCGAGCCCAACGAATTGGTGCGCGACCTGCACGATCGCATGCCGGCGATTCTCGACCGGTCGCATTATGATCGCTGGCTCGATCCGCGCAACGAGGATGTGGAGGAGCTGCAGGCCATGCTGCGGCCCTACCCCGCGGCCAAGATGAAGGCGTTTCCCGTCAGCAGTCTGGTCAACAGCCCGGCGAACAATGAGCCCGGCTGCATCGCGCGCATGGGACTGTTTGATTAGAGGCGCAAGGTCGCTTGCCCGAGCGCGGGGCCAAACACCACA
>DASWIN010000312.1:0-6043 GCA_036397655.1 Nitrospiraceae bacterium
CATCGGCGCGATCGTCCTGACCAAGACGCCCACGGCAGCGGACGTGGACCAGGAAAACCAGTGACGGGTGACTGGTGACAAGTGACGGGTAGGAGAGAGCCCATGAAACAACCATCTTGGCACGCATCACGCGTCACGCATCACGCATCACGGTAGATATGGTTCCATTAAGCGCATACGTTGCCGTCAGCGCGATCTTGTTCGCCACCGGTCTGATCGGCGTGCTAGTCCGTCGGAATTTTATTGTCGTGTTGATGTCGGTGGAGATCATGCTGAACGCCGCCAATATCAACCTCGTCGCCTTCTCGCATTACCTGGAGTCCATGGCGGGTCAGATTATCGCGCTGTTCGTGATCGCGATCGCCGCCGGCGAAGCGGCCGTTGGATTGGCCATCATCATCGTGGTGTTCCGGGGAAAGATCTCCACGAACGTTGATGAAATGAATTTGTTGAAGTGGTAACGTGACCGACTTATTGATCCTCGCCATCCCGGTGTTTCCGCTCGTGGCCTTCCTGCTCAACGGCCTGCTGGGAAGCCGCTACTCGCACGACATCGCCGGCCGCATTGCCTGCAGCTCGGTCGGGCTGGCCTTTGCCGCCGCCCTGGCGGTCTTTGCCGATCAACTCCAAACCGGGGTGGTGCGGGAAGTCATCGCCTACCGGTGGATCTTCGGCGGCGACCTGAACATCAACCTCGCCTTCCTGATCGACCCGCTCAGCTGCATCATGCTGCTGGTCGTGACCGGCGTCGGGTTCCTGATTCATCTCTACTCGATCGGGTACATGCACGGCGAAGAGGGCTTCACGCGCTTCTTCACCTACATGAATCTCTTCATGGTCTCGATGCTGCTGCTCGTCATGGGCAACAACTACCTGGTGCTCTTCATCGGATGGGAAGGCGTCGGGCTCTGTTCCTATCTTCTGATCGGCTACTACTACGACAAGGTGTCGGCCGCCAAGGCGGCGACCAAAGCCTTCGTGGTCAACCGGATCGGCGATGCCGGCTTCCTGCTGGCAATCTTTCTCGTGTTCTACAACTTCGGAACATTGGACTATACCCAGGTGTTCTCACATGCCAGCCAGCTGTCTCCCAACATGGCGACGGCCATTGCGCTCTGCCTGCTGGTCGGAGCGATCGGCAAGTCTGCGCAGCTTCCCCTCTACACCTGGCTGCCGGACGCGATGGAAGGCCCCACGCCGGTCAGCGCGCTCATCCATGCGGCGACGATGGTGACGGCCGGCGTGTATATGATTGTCCGCAACCACGCCATCTACGACCTGTCGCCGACGGCGATGACGATTGTGGCCGTGGTCGGCGGTACGACGGCGCTCTTCGCCGCCACGATCGGTCTGGTGCAGAACGACATCAAGCGGGTCCTGGCCTATTCGACGGTCAGCCAGCTCGGCTACATGTTCCTGGGCTGCGGGATCGGCGCCTATACCGCGGCGATTTTCCATCTCATGACCCATGCCTTCTTCAAGGCGCTGCTGTTCCTCTCCGCCGGCTCCGTGATCCATGCGCTCGGCGGCGAGCAGGACATCCGCAAGATGGGCGGGCTTCGCAGGAAAATCCCCTGGACGCACGCGGTCTTTTTGATCGGCACGCTGGCCATCGCGGGCATCTTCCCGCTGGCCGGGTTCTGGAGCAAAGACGAGATCATGGCGCATGCCTTCGTCCACCAGCACTACGTGCTCTATGCCATGGCGGCGATCGGCGCCCTGCTCACGTCCTTCTATATGTTCCGGCTGACGTATCTGACCTTCTACGGCCGCGCGCGCATGGATCCCCACCGGGCCGAGCACGTGCACGAGTCGCCGATGACCATGATCGGCCCGCTGGTCGTGCTGGCGGGGCTGTCCGTGATCGGCGGCTTCCCGGGCGTGCCGCCGGAGAACGGCTGGTTCCATCATTTCCTGCACCCCTCGGTGGCGGCCGGTGCGGCTGAGGAACCAGGCGCGAGTCTCGGCCTGGTGGTCAGCCTGATGGGGGTGGCGACCGTGATCGCGTTGACGGGCTGGGGCGTGGCGCACTACCTCTATCGCGTCCGGCCGGAGGCGGCGAACCAGTGGGCGGCCAAGGCACCCGCGGTCTACACGACGTTGTTCAACAAATACTATGTGGACGAACTATACGATCTGCTCTTCGTCGAGCCGACGAAAAAGCTGGGGCAGGCGTGGGATTGGTTCGACCGGACGATCATCGACGGCATCGTACGCGGCGTGGGCGAGATGACCGAGGGCGGGGCGTGGCTCAGCACGTGGATCGAAAAGCATGTCATCTATGCCGGGCTGAACGTCATCGGGTATTCCAATCATCTGGCGGCGCGCGTCTGGCGCAGGCTGCAAAGCGGCATGGTGCACCATTACGCGGCCATCATCGTGGCCGGGCTCTTTATCCTGGTGCATCTGGTCATCATCTGGTGGACGACGGGAATGGCCGGCTTTGGAGTGGCGTTGAAATAGGGTGCGCGACGAGCGGGAAAAGCGCGAAAGGCGAGACTTGCGAGTCTCGCGTTCCTGCCAGTCCCGCGTTTCTCGCAACACCTGATTGCTGATGGCTGAGCGCTTAATGAAATGATGCAAGAGCTGACCTACGCCTTTCCGATTCTTTCCTGGCTGGTGTTCCTGCCCCTGATCGGCGCGCTCATGATCTGGGTCATGGAGGATCACGACCTGATCCGAAAGTCGGCCCTTGGCGTGTCCGGGCTCCAGTTGACGCTCGCGGCGCTCGTCTTCAAGGATTTTGTGCCTGAATCACCGGCCATGCAGTTCACCGAACGGCTGGCCTGGATTCCCGCGCTCGGCATCAACTATCACCTCGCGGTGGACGGCATCAGCGTGTTGTTCGTCGGACTGACGGCGTTCCTGACGATCCTCGTCGTGCTCTATTCCTGGGACACGGTCCGCATCCGGATCAAGGAGTACTACATCGCGCTGCTGGCTCTCGAGATGACGATCGTCGGCATTTTCGTCTCGCTCGACCTTATTCTCTTTTTCGTCTTCTGGGAGCTGATGCTGATTCCGAGCTATTTCCTCATCAAGTTGTGGGGCGGAGGGGCCGAGCGGCAGTACGCGGCGCTCAAGTACGTGCTCTATACGCTGCTCGGCAGCGTGTTCATGCTGGTCGGGATCGTGCTGCTCGATTTGAACTACCACGAGTGGGCCGTGGCGCACGCCATCCAGCCCGCCTACTCGTTCGATTTTCTCGATCTGCTCGCGGTGCCCATCCCGCCGGATCAGCAGTTCCTGATCTTCTGGCTGATCTTCCTCGGGCTGGCCTTCAAGGCGCCGATGTTCCCGTTCCACACCTGGCTGCCCGACGCGCTCGTCGAAGGGCCGATCGGGATGTCCGTCGTGCTGGCCGGCCTGAAGCTGGGCACATATGGCTTCATGCGGTTCAGCCTGCCGCTGCTGCCGGAGGCCTCGACCGACAGCCGTGTCGTGACCACGCTCATGACGCTCGCGCTGGTGGGCATTCTTTACGGCGCGATCGTCGCCTTGATCCAGCCCGACTTCCGCCGCCTGCTGGCCTTCAGCAGCATCAGCCACCTGGGATTCGTCGTGCTGGGCATCTTCGCGCTGAACTTCCAGGGCCTGCAGGGCAGCCTGCTGACCATGATCAATCTGGGCTTCAGCACGGCCGGACTGTTTTTCATCGCCGGGTTTCTCTACGTCCGCCGGCAGAGCACCGAGCTCTCGGCCTTCGGCGGCGCCGCCAAGCAGGTCCCGCTCCTGGCGACCTTTCTCCTGATCATCGGGCTGGCCTCGATCGGGTTGCCCGGCACCAACGGCTTTGTGGGGGAGTTCCTGATCCTGCTGGGCGCCTTCCAGGCCTCCTGGATGATCGGCACCGTGGCGGTGACGGGCGTGATTTTCGGCGCGGCCTATTTCCTCTGGTACTACGAACGGGCCATGTTCGGGCCGCTGTCGCCGAATCTGCCCCGCACGATGACGGATCTCAATGCCCGCGAGACGATCATTGCGGTCTCCCTGTGCGTCATGATTTTCTGGATCGGGCTGTATCCCTCGCCGTTCCTGCGGATGATGAACGGGTCTATTCAGGCGCTGGAGAGCCGCCTGGAACGGGGAACGGTGGCGAAAGCGCCCGCGCCGCCGACGGTCAACCGGACTGGCGTTGGGATAAACAAGCCGCACGCGGCACGGAAGATATAAGGGTATGCTCGACTATATTCTCCTTATTATATTGTTCGCGCCCTTTCTCGGAGCCATGGCGCTGATCTTCGTCCCGAACCGCCAGGCCTTGCAGGTCAGGCTGGTGGCGGCCGTCTCCGCCGGGATCTGCTGCCTGGCGTCCTGGGTCATGTTCTTCGCCTTCGATCCGGCGAAGGGCGGCTACCAGTTCGTGCAGCGGTACGAGTGGTCCAAGGAACTGGGCATCGCCTTCTACCTGGGCGTGGATGGCGTCGGCGCGCCGCTGGTCCTGGCGTCCGGGATTCTGCTCTTCGCCGGCATCTTCATTTCCTGGCATATCAAGGACCGCACGAAGGAGTTTTACATCTTCCTCTTGATCCTGGCGGCCGCCACGATCGGCGTCTTCATGTCGCTGGATCTCTTCTTCCTCTATTTCTTCTACGAAATGTCCGTGATCCCGATGTACCTGCTGCTCGGCGTCTGGGGGAGCCACACCAAGGGCTACCTCTCCATGGACGACCCCGACGGGCTGAAGCAGCGCGATTCGGTCGGGTTTATCTTCAACTTCGCCTCGAACAGCAAGGAATATGCGGCGATGAAGCTGACGCTGTTCCTGTCGGCCGGGGCGGTCGTCGCGCTGATGGGAATTTTATTGATCTACAAACTGTCGGGCCTCAACACGTTCGACATCGTCGCGCTCAAGCAGCAGACGCATTTCGAAGGCCCGGTCGGCACGTTGATCTGGCTGTTGATTTTCTTCGGCTTCGCGTCGATCGCGCCGATCTGGCCGCTGCATTCCTGGTCGCCGGTCGGGCACGCGGCGGCCCCGGCGGCCACCAGCATGCTCCACGCAGGCGTGCTGATGAAGCTCGGCCACTTCTCGATCATCCGGATCTGCTACGAGATCATGCCGGACCTCACGCGTCAGTTGATGCCGATTGCGGCGATCCTCTGCATCTTCAGCATCATCTACGGCGGGCTGGTGGCGTTTTATGCAAAGGACACCAAGTACGTCATCGGCTACAGCAGCTCGAGCCACATGGGCTATGTGTTTCTGGGCATGGCGGCGCTGGATTACATCAGTTTGAGCGGTGCCATTCTGTATATGTTCGCGCACGCGCTGGCGACGGGGATGCTCTTCGCCATGGCCGGCTGGGTCTACGACCAGACCCACACGCGCCACATCCCGGACCTCGGCGGTCTCGTCAACCGCATGCCCTTCGTGGCGGGGTGCTTCGTTGTGGCCTGCATGGCCTCGATCGGCATGCCGGGGACCATCAACTTCATCGCCGAGGTCATGATCCTCGTCGGCGCCTGGCACAAGTATCCCCTCCAGGTCATCGTGGCGGTGGTTGGCATCGTGCTGACGATGGGGTACCTCTTCCGCATGATGCGCGGGCTGTTCTACGGTCCGATGGACGAGCACTATGCCCACTCCCACGACGCCGTCTCGATGGTGGACCGCTTTCCGCTGCTCCTCATGATCGCCTGCAGCATCGGCTTCTTCTTCTTTCCGTTCCATTTCCTTGACGTGGTGCGCTCAGGCGTCGAACCGCTGATCGCCCGCATCACCGAGGTCGTGCCGATCGTCTCGCAATCGGGTGGGATCGCGCCGCACGGAGGGCCGCTGCCGTGACCTTCACGCTGACGCTGAGTCCTGCCGATCTGCTGCTGATGCTGCCGGAGCTGTTCCTGACGCTGTGGATGTGTCTCATCCTGACGCTCGATTTCTCCCTGCCGCGATTCTCGAAGCGGGACCTGGCCTATCTCAGCGTCCTCGGGCTCGTGGCAGTGCTGGCCAACCTCATCTGGTACGACCGGGCGGGCGTGACGGGCACCCTGTTCAACCACATGTTCGTCCTGGACCGGATGGCCATCTTCTTCAAAATCT
>DASWIN010000313.1:0-10127 GCA_036397655.1 Nitrospiraceae bacterium
TGCGCGGCACAAGAAACCCAAGGAGGTGTTACGGGAGATGGTCCGGGGCCTCCGAAACGTGTTCACGCCGGAATTGCAGCAGCGAGCCCGGGAGATACATATGAGCCTGCATCAAGTCTTAACCCTGGCCTCCGTCATCGAGAAGGAGACCGGCGTGGCCCAGGAACGGGAGTTGATCTCGTCCGTGTTCCATAACCGGCTGCGGCTCGGCATTCCGCTGCAAAGCGATCCGACCGTGATCTACGGACTGGACGTCTTTGACGGCAATATCAGGAAAAAGGACCTCGATTCCAGGAGCCCCTACAACACCTACCGCGTCCGGGGCCTACCGCCAGGGCCGATCGCCAATCCGGGCCTCGGCGCGATCCGGGCCGCCCTCTACCCGGCACCGACCAAGCACCTCTATTTCGTCTCCCGGAACGACGGGACGCACCAATTTTCATCAACACTTGCAGAGCACAACCGAGCTGTGGATAAATACCAGCGGCACCGGGCAGACAAGACCGCGCGGCGATCGCTATGACCAGACTGCTGGCCACACTCGTTCGGCGATTTCTCCTTCTTCTTCGGGGGCGGACTTCGCCCGCTGATACGGTCGTGCCTCTCACCACGGCTGCTGCCAGCAATCTCGATTTCGACAAATTCACACGAGGCATCGACAACGTGCACGTGGACGTGCGGCTGAGTCCCGCATTCACGAATGCCGCCGCGCGTCTCGTATACGGTCTTCTGGAATACCAGCTCTGGCGCGGGCAGGGGGGCATGAAACCTCCCGATGCGGACGACATGAAGCATGCCTACGGTCATATGATTCAGGCCGCGATTCACCGCGCCAAGCAACAGGGCGAGTTGCCGCGAGTCGAGCTGGCGCAGGTGGCCGCGTTGAAATTTGTGCAGGCGGCTGTGCAAAGCGCCTTGGAGCAGGCCAAGCAGCGGCTCCGCAAGGCGGCAACGACGACTACGGATGCCGATCGGCAGGCGGTGGCCGAGCAAACCGTCTGGTTTGCGCGGAACCGGACCAAGTTGCACTACACGGTCAGCAGCCAGGTGCTGGAGCAGATCCGCAAAGTCGAGGCCGGCTCGGTGGGCGATTTGCGCCAGTCGCTGCACGGCGACCGGTGGACGCTCCCCGAGCACGTCCTGATCAACCCGCTGCTGTTCGGCGAGAGCGCCATGGATGACGAGTTGCTCATGAAGCATTATGTGCTTGTGGCGCATGGGCCGGACCATCTGTACTCGTTCGCGCAGGTCGACCGATTCCTGCTCTATCTGTTCTGGCGGCGGAAGCCTGTCACGCCGACGGAGCAGGCGCTTGCCCGGGCCACGCAGAGCCGCGATGATCTGGTGGCCGAACAGAACCAGATCAAACGGAAATGGGGATGGAAGGGCGGCATGAACAAGACGGGAGAATTCGATTCCCGGCTCGCGGTACTGGAGGCAAAGCTCCGGGAGGCGACGGCTGTCCTGGAGCAGGCGCAGATGGCCTACGCGCAGGAAGGCTACGCATGGGCGGATACGCCGTCCAACGCGGATGTGCTGTTCGATATGGGGCAGTCGCAGCAGAGGCTGTCGGCCGCGCACAAGGCCGGGGACAAGCAGACCGCGGCGGCGTGGAAGGCGCAGCAGCAGTTCCAGCGGCGGTTGCTGCGCACGGTCGAGCAGAGACTGGACGACAGCGGGCTGATGCCGCCGGTCGTGGCCGCCTATGAGACGGCCGCCGTATTCAAGAATCTGGTCGGCGTCGTGACCGCCCAGCAGTGCCACCAGTATCTGTCGAACCCTTCCAGCCGGGTCGAGCTCAGGCAAAGGATCAAGGAAAAGTTTTCGTCCGCTGATTGCGCCGAGACCTATGTCTTGCTGGACGAAGCGGTCACGCGCGTCAACAGGATCAGCGGCAAGGCCAGCCGTGCCTGCCTGGCGCGGTTCCTGCGGGATTTCCTGACCTTGCGCCGTGATCTTCGCAACTACCATCTCGTGCAGAAGGCCATCGGGCAGATTCAGCTGCTGGAGGATCCGAACCATCTCAGGCTGTCGAAGGCCAACAACACGCTGAACGAGTTCCTGGCGTCGAAGGAGGAAGGCGCGGTATCCAAGACCGTGATCGGCCACACGATCCTCAAGGCGGACGTGCGGGGGTCCACGACCATCACGGCGGCGCTGCGCAAGCAAGGACTCAACCCCGCGTCCCATTTCAGTCTGCATTTCTTCACGCCAATCAACGCCCTCCTGGAAACCTACGGGGCGGGCAAGGTGTTCATCGAGGGCGACGCCGTCATCCTCTCCATTATGGAATATGCCGAGGCATCTGAGCAGCACCTGAGCGTCGCGCGCGCCTGCGGCCTGGCCAAGCGGTTATTGGAGGTCGTGCGGCTGCAGAATGTCGCGTGCCGCAAGGCCGGCTTGCCGGAGCTGGAGCTGGGGATCGGATTGGTCTACAGCGCGGAGCCGCCGGCGTACCTATTCGATGGCGAGACGCCGATCATGATCTCCTCCGCCATCGGCAGGGCCGACCGCACGTCCTCCTGCTCCTGGATGTTGCGCAAGCAGCGGGGCCAGCAGGGCACAGGCACGGCGGCGCAGCTCAACGTGGACGTCTACGAAATTCCGGAGGGCGATCCGCTCCGGGGTGAAAAGGGGGAGGTCGAGCTGCGCTATAACGTCAATGGCATCGAGCTCGATGCCGCCGGCTTCGCAAAATTGAAGCAGGAAATCTCACTGCAGAGCTTCGAGATGCCCATGGCAGGCGTGTCCGCGCCCATGACCTTCTATGCCGGCCGGTTTCCCGATACCAAGGGCACGGTGCACCGGCTGGTCGTGCGGGAGGGGCGCAGTCGTTTCTTCGACCGCCAATCGGTGAACGGCGGGAAGGAAAACGGAAAAATCTTCTACGAAGTTGTCTCCAGCGAACAGGTAATCACCGCCGCCAGCGAACGCCTCAAGATGGAATCCACTGCCATGAACATGCCCGCCTTCGGCTTCAAGCCTACCCAGAACCCGCGTTCGTAATCCGGCCACGCATGATCAACCGGGTGATTCTTATCGTGCTGGATGGTGTCGGGGCTGGTGCCGCGCCCGATGCGGCGGTGTTCGGCGACGAGGGCGCCCATACGCTGGGGCATGTGGCGGCCGCGGTCGGGGGATTGCACGTGCCGAACCTGGAGGCCCTCGGGTTGGGACATCTGGGCGCACTGGCCGGGGTCCGACGGACGGGCCAGCCGGACGGCTGTTTCGGGAGGATGGCCCAATTGTCCAACGGAAAGGATTCAACGACCGGTCATTGGGAAATGGCAGGCGTGGTGTTGGAGCAACCCTTCCCGACCTATCCGCAGGGTTTTCCCAGGGATGTCATCGAATCCTTCCAGCAGGCGATCGGGCGGAAAACGATCGGCAACTATGCGGCGTCAGGAACGGTCATCATCCAGGAGTTGGGCATCCAGCATCTCCAAACCGGCTCACCGATCGTCTACACCAGCGCCGACAGCGTATTCCAGGTGGCCGCGCACGAGCGGGTGATTCCTGCCGAGGAGCTGTACGGCATGTGCCGGACGGCCCGCAGACTCCTGGTTCCACCCCATCAGGTCGCACGGGTCATCGCGCGGCCGTTTGCCGGCGAACCGGGCGCATTCAAGCGGACGGACGGGCGGCGTGATTTTTCCGTCGCGCCGCCGGCCCAGTCGCTGCTGGATGCGCTCAAGGCGGCGGGCTATCCGGTGATCGGGATCGGCAAGATCGAAGACCTGTTCAAGGGGCGGGGGCTCACACGCGCCTTGCCGACCAAGGATGACACGGCGACGGTGGAGGCGATCCTCCGGGTTTTGAAGTCCGTTCCGCGCGGGCTGATTTTTGCGAATCTGATCGAGTTCGACATGCTCTATGGGCATCGGAACGACGCGTCGGGCTTCGCGCGTGCGTTGCAGACGTTCGATGCGCGCCTGCCGGAGATCATCAAGGGGATGCAGCAGGACGATCTGCTCTGCATTACGGCGGACCACGGGAACGATCCGACCAGGCCGGGCACCGATCATACGCGCGAATATGCGCCGCTGCTGGTGTATGGCGCCTGTGTGGCGAGAGGCGTGAATCTGGGAACGCGGAAGAGTTTCGCCGATCTCGGCCAGACCATCGCGGAGGCCTTGGGGATTAAGCGTCTGGCCTGGGGCGAGAGTTTTTTGCATGCGATGACACAGAGCTAGCGGAGCGTCATCCGTCATTCGGAAACGGGATTGAATCGGTACAGGTGACGAATGACGAGTAACGAAGGCGCCTATGTCGTTCGAGCGTAAATTGACCGATCTCGGCATCACGCTGCCGGCTCCTCCGAAGCCGGTGGCGACCTATATTCCGGCGGTGCTGGCCGGCGAGCTGTTGTTTCTGAGCGGGGTCATTCCGTTTCGGGACGGCACGCTGGTCTTCGAGGGCAAGCTCGGCCGGGAACTGACGGTGGAGCAGGGCTATGAAGCGTCGAGGATTGCACTCCTGAATGCGCTGGCGATCATCCGCCAGGAGTTGGGCACGCTGGATCGAGTGGTGCGGGTCGTGCGGATGACCGGCCACGTGGCGTCCGCCGACGGGTTCGTCCAGCATCCGGCCGTGATCAACGGCGCGTCCGACCTGCTGGTCAGGATTTTCGGTGAGGCGGGCAAGCACGCGCGGGTGGCGCTTGGGGCGGCCGAACTCCCGCTGAACGCGCCGGTCGAAATCGAGCTCATCATCCAGGTGCGACCCTCCTGAGCCACATTGACAAGAAAAACAACCGCTTGTTATATTCTGGTGACTTTTCCACTCGCTTCACCGCTCGTCTACGATATCCTCGTTGTCCTTCCTGTCTGAATCAGGGTGGCCGCCAGGGGTGAAGAGCTGTTCGGGCCGTTTAGGGGAGTACCACGTATGAAGATTCACCGGTTACTGTTGGTCGGTTGCACAATGTTCAGCCTGGCTTCGCCCGTGCTGGCGGAGACCAGCCTGTCCCCTCAATCCGCGCCGCCGGGCGCCACCGTCGTCATTTCCGGGAAGGGGTTCGGCTCGTTCACGTCCACGAGCGACAATCGGGTCCTGTTCAACGGACTGCCGGCATTGGTGCAGCAGTGGGATTCAGAGTTCATCGCGGTGAAGGTACCGCTGCACGTGACCACTGGACCGGTGACAGTGATCAACGGCAAGAAGACGATCACGGCCGGCGCATTTGCCGCTCAGCAGCCGACGATTCGCACCGTGACGCCGGCGGAGGTGGAGCCCGGCTCCGTGCTGCAGATCGCCGGGGAGCATTTCGGAACCACAGCCGGGTCGCGCGATCCCAATACCATGTTCGGGGTGAACAATGTGATGATCGGCGGCACGACGGCTAAAATACGCCGGTGGCGCGACGACAAGATCGAGATCGAGGTGCCCGGCAATGCCGCCTCCGGCGAGGTCGTCGTCCGGCTGGCCTCCTCCGACCCCTTGCCTGACGGGTCCTGCTGCGCACCGGTGGAATACAGCGTGAGCAATGCGGTTCCGCTCAAAGTAATTCCGGCGATCCAGGCCGATCCGCTCAGCGGACCGGTCGGCACCAAGGTCGCGGTCTTCGGCCAGGGATTCAATGACAAGGGTGCCGGCGACCAGTTGCTCTTCAACGGCCATCCCAGCGTCATTGCGCAATGGAAGGATGTGCTTATCGTGGCGCACGTACCCATGGGCGCAACCAGCGGCCCGCTGGTGGTCAAACGGGGCGACTCGCAGCGCACAATCGGGTCGTTTACGGTGACGGTGCCGAAGGCGACCGGCTTGTCGATGCCCAGGGGACCGATCGGCACGCTTCTGAGGATCACCGGCGAGAATTTCGGATACTATTCCGAGAGCGGGGCAACTCCGTTTGGCTTCGCCGATTTCAACAAAGGCGAGAACGTTGTCGAGATCGGCGGTGTTCCGGCGGTGATCTATCGCTGGCATGACGACCTGATCGATGTGTGGGTGCCCTTGAGCGCCAAGAGCGGGCCGGTCGTGATCAAGCGGGGAGGCGCGAAGCCGAAGCCGGACGGGTCCTGCTGCGCCGAACGCGGCCTCGTCACGACGGATGCCGGACGTTTTGCGGTCACGGTGCCCGCGGTCGATTCCTATACACCGAAGGAGGCCGGCCTGGATGAAATCGTCACCATCAAGGGGTCCGGGTTCGGAACATTCCTGAAAACCGCGGAGCAGACGCAGTCCGGCATCAACGAACGCGGCCATGACGCCGCTCCCGTCCAGTTGAGCGAAAACATCGCACGCACCGAAGTGTTGTTCAACAACGTGGGGGCCATCGTGGTGTCCTGGACGGATACAGAGATCAAGGTGCGGGTGCCTCATCGGCATCTGTATGGCATCGGGAAATTGGGCGAGTTCAATCCGGACCTCTCCACGGGTCCGCTGGTCGTCCGGCGCGGATCATGGGACCTGAAACCGGACGGCTATTGCTGCACGCCCAAGAAATGGGTCACAGCGGAAGCCGGAACGTTCACCATCCTGGCGCGTGGCCTGCCGGACCAGAGCATGTTCACGGACACCAGGCCGGACTCTGACTCCGCCCAGTGAGACGGTTCCCCTTCATCTTTCAGTCCAGTGCCTTCCGATGCCTGTTCGCGGCATCGGTCGGTCTCCTCATCTTTGCCGGGTCGACCAAGGCGGCTGACGTCCCGGCGTTCCGTGTGGCGACGGCGGTTCAAAAGAGCGGCACGGCAGCCAACTTGATGGGCGTGCACTTCCGCGATGCCAAACTTGGCTGGGCCGTGGGGTCAGGGGGAACGATCCTGAAAACCGTTGACGGGGGAACACGCTGGAAGCTCGTGTCCAGCGGCACCACCGCGCTGTTGACGGGCATGTCCTTCGCCGACCGTCAGCACGGTTGGGTGGTCGGGGCGAACGGCACGATTCTGCATTCCATCGACGGAGGGGAAAAGTGGGGACGACAGCAACCCGGCACGCAATCCGCCCTGTACGGCGTGTTTTTCCTGACGCCGTCCGTTGGATGGGTGGTGGGGGCCGGCGGAACGATCCTGCATACGCAAGACGGGGGCGCGCATTGGGAGGACCAAACCAGCGGCACCAACGCCATCCTCTACGCCATTCACTTTGTGGATTCCGCGCGCGGAGGGGCCGTCGGAGCATTGGGTACGATTCTGGTGACGGACGATGGCGGGAAAACCTGGCACGCGCATGAAACCGACAACGCTGCCACGTTCTTTGATATCGCGTTCACCGATGGGAACGGCGGGTGGGCGGTCGGCAACGCAGGCGCCCTGTACCAGACGACGGACGGCGGGCAGCGGTGGAACGACCGTGCGATGATCTGTGGCAAGACCTGCACCAGGCCGGCAGATCTGGTGCGGATTCGTTTTGTGGATCCTCAATCCGGGTGGATCGTCGGCGAGCGGGGAACGATATTCAGGACGGTGGATGCGGGGTTCAGCTGGAAGGAAATCACCACCCAGGCGACCAAGTCGACACTCTACGGCCTGTCCTTCATTGATTCAGTGCATGGATGGGCGGCGGGCGAGCAGGGGACCATTCTTCAGATCACCGCGCAATAAGAAGGCTAAGGTTTAGGTTGAGGTTAAGGAAAGCCCGGCCGGGTTGCCTTTCCCTTTAAGCCTTAGCCTCAACCTCAGCCTTAACCTTCTTTCCTACCCCAATTCTCCCAACCGGTTTTGCAGGATGCTCAAGGCGGCGAGCGCGGCGGTGTCGGCGCGCAGAATACGTGCGCCCAGGGTCACCGGGAGAAAGTTGTGCGTGCGGGCGCCGGCCAACTCCTCGTCGCGCCACCCCCCTTCAGGGCCGATGGCAAAGGCGATGGCGGCAGAGGAGGAGGAGGGGAGGGTGATGGAATTGAGAGATTGTCCGGTCCCTCGTTCGGCCAGGATCAGTTTGAGCACGGCCACATCGGGCGTGGCGAAGAAATCCGAGGCGCTCACGGGAAGGCCCACCGCCGGAACATCCCACCGCTCGGACTGCTGCGCGGATTCGAGCGCGATCCGTTGCCAGCGTTCCTGCTGAGAGCTGACGCGCCCCTCCTTCGGCCTGACGACCGTCTGCTCCGAGACCAGGGGCACGATGACGTCCGCACCCAGTTCCGTGGCTTTTTGGATGGCCCAATCCATCCGTTCGTTCTTGAGGATGGATTGCCCGATCACCAGGCGGGGAGCAGATGGGGCAGGCCCGATGCGCTCCTCGACGACGGACCCGCGCAGCTCCCGGCGGTCGACGTGCGTCACGTCGATGAGATATCGCCTCCGGTGTTCATCGCCGAGCCAGATTCGCTCGCCGGGCCTGACGCGAAGGCTGGCGTGCAGATGGTCACGCAACTGTCCGGCTATGGCCACGGTTCCGTTGGTGATTTGATCGGCCTTGATGAAGAAGATGGGCATGATGGTTTGAGTGACAAGTGACGAGTGATGAGCCTGATTGGAACTCAGACGCCTGTCCGGCCCGTCACGGGTCACCGGTCACCCGTCACGGCCTTCTGCGCTACTCGAAGTAGCTGCGCATCTTCTCGAAGAAGCCGTCGCCGTCCTTATCCAGAGTCATGCCGCTCTCCTTGGCGAAATCCGAGAGCAGCTCTTTTTGTCTGGCCGTCAGTTTGGTCGGAATCTCGACCTTGATCCGGATGATCTGGTCGCCCGCCCGCCGGTTCTGCTTGAGGCTCGGGACGCCCAGGCCCTTAAGGCGCAGCAGCTTGTCGTGCTGCGTGCCGGGGGGAACCTTGATGATCGTTTCGCCGGTCAGGGTCGGCACGCCCACCTTGCCGCCCAGCGCCGCGATCACGAAGCTGACGGGGACATCGCAGATAATGTCGGTATCCTGCCGCGAAAAGATCGGATGCGATTTGACGGTGACGGCCACATAGAGATCTCCGGGCGGGCCGCTGTTGTGTCCTTCTTCGCCCTCGTGCGACAACCGCAGGCGCATGCCTGATTCGATGCCGGCCGGGATGGTCACGGACAGGGTCCGTTCACGGTGGACGAGTTTTTTCCCCCGGCAGACGGTGCACGGCTCAGTGATGATGTGGCCGCTCCCTTCGCACTGGCCGCAGGGACGGCTGACGCTGAAAAAACCCTGCTGGAACCGGAGCTGGCCGGTACCGCGGCATCCGGGGCAGGGCTTGATCCCAGCGCTGGACTTCGCACCGGACCCGCTGCACTCCTGGCACTTTTCCCAGCGAGGGATCTTGAGCTTGACGTCCTTGCCGTAAATCGCCTCTTCGAACGAGAGGTCGAGGTTGTACTGGAGATCGGATCCGCGCTGCGTCCGGGACCGCCCGCCGCCGAAAAAATCCTCGAAGATATCGCCGAAGGCGTCGCCCATGCCGCCGCGGCCGAAGTCGAATCCCTCGAAGCCGCCGCCGAAACCCTGTTGCCCGCCGGCATGGCCAAACGTGTCGTAGCGCCGGCGCTTGTCCTGATCGCTCAGGATTTCGTACGCCTCGTTGACTTCCTTAAACTTGTCCTCGGAGGCTTTCTTGTGCTGGTCGTCGGTCTGGAGATCGGGATGGAATTGGCGCGCGAGCTTGCGGTACGCCTTTTTCAGTTCTTCGTCGGACGCGTTCCGCTCGACGCCGAGAGTTTCGTAGTAATCGCGTTTAGCCACGTGCACCGTTGCAAGCGAATAGCAAACAGCGGGTAGCTAACAGCTTTCAACAAGAAGTCCGAAAAAGCTATTGGCTGCCCGCTATTCGCTGTCTGCTATTTCTTGTCTTTATCCACTTCCTCGAATTCGGCATCCACGACTTTTTCCTCGCTCTTGGCGCCTCCGTCGGCCTGGCCGTTCGGGCCGCTTCCGGCGTCGCCCGTGCCGGGAGTTTCCGCCGTTTTTTTGTACATTTCCTCGGCCAGCTTGTGGGAGGCCATCGTCAGAGTCCGGACAGCCTCGTCGATGGCCGCAGGATCGTCTCCCTCCATGGCCGTGCGCACGCCCGCGACGGCGTCCTTGATCTTGCTCTTGTCGTCCTCGCTGATCTTGTCGCCGTGCTCGGTCAGATTCTTCTCCGTGCCGTAGATCAGGCTGTCGGCCTGATTGCGCGCCTCGGCCAGCTTTCTCCGTTGCTTGTCGTCCTCCGTGTGCGACTGGGCTTCCTTGACCATCTTCTCGATTTCGTCCTTGCTCAATCCACTGGAGGC
>DASWIN010000314.1:0-5585 GCA_036397655.1 Nitrospiraceae bacterium
CGCCTTCGCTACCTTTTTTCGCGGATTCTCCACGCATAGAAGACTTCACCCGTGACGTCTCAAAGGCATTCCGGAAGTCGGTCGATCCAGTGGGCTCAATAACACATATCAATTTCCGAAAACTTGACGCCAGGAAGTATATCTTGGCTCCGCACCGACCGCCGGCAACCCACACCTACCCGACCAACCCCTCTCCTTCGCCTTGTTCCTTGCCCTTCCCGCTTCTTCGAGCAGCCATGGCGTCCCGGCAATCCCCGCCCAACCGCAGATTCCCCATGCCCACGACAAAGGAAGAAATCCGGCGCACATACGGCCTTACCGAAGAGGAGTTCGACGTCATTGAAGCACTCTCGCTCCGACCGACGTGCGAGCACTGCAACAAGCCGCTTCCGCCGGATTCGCTGGAAGCGTGTATATGCTCGTTCGAATGCACGTTTTGCGCGACATGTGTTGAGGAAGTGATCGGAAATGTTTGTCCGAATTGTGGGGGTGGATTTGTTCCCAGGCCCATCCGACCGTCGCGGAACTGGAGGAACGGGAATTATTTGGGGGCGTTCCCGGCGCGCAAAGTTCCCAAGCACAAGCCGGTCAATGCCGCGGTCCATCTCAGCTTTTCGGCGGACATCAGGAAGCTCCCACCAGAGAAGCGTTGACGAGGACGAATATGCCGAACAATGAAGCGAGTCTCGACAACCTTGGTCGCGCGCCCAAGTACCCGGAGGCGTTCTCCGTTCCCGGGCGCACTTAACCCGGCGCCTCACTCGCAGCGCTCGGCAGGACCTCAAACCAACTCATGACGGCGAAACCACATCGATGAAGGCTTACGTCGCCACTACAGGCGTGGTTTTCGCGCTTATCACCTTGGCGCATATCTGGCGTGTCTTTGCCGAGGGCACACACCTGGCAAGGGATGTGTGGTTTGTCCTTCTCACGGCCGCCACGACAGCCTTGAGCCTTTGGGCCTGGAGATTACTCAGAAGGTCTTCGGGATCTTAGCGCTGTTCCATTTCGGGGGCCGGCATCCACCAGGGCAGTCACCTTTTTTGGACCCGCTCTTACGAGATTTGCGATGCAACAGGAATCGGTCCAATTAATGCCCCCTATAAATCTCTGACAGGTCGGGATCCGCGCTCTTGATCGATCGGTCGCGCACTGAAAGCCTCGTGGCCCGAACACGTCGTTCTCCGACCCGTCATGGATCCGCCTGCCCCAGCGGTTTTGAAACGCCCTCCCTGCGCTGCGCCGGGTGTATTCGGGTCAAAGCACACCCTCAGCCTGTTCCTCCTTCTCGCGCATTTTCCTGGCTGCGAAGCGCGCGAACTCCCCGGCCATCCAGGCGGGATCGAACTTGTTGTAGTGATTCGGCACCACCAGCCGCGGTCTCAACGCGGCCGCGGCGCGCAGGCTGCCTGGCAGAAGTTCTGGCGCCGAATTGTAGATCGGCGGCGGATAGGTCGTTCGCCAGGTCCAGATCGCGACCAGGTCACCGGCGAAGAGGAGCCGGAGCCGCTCGCTCCACAGGCAGCAATGACCCAGCGTGTGCCCCGGCAGGTGCACAACGCGGAGGCCGCCCCAGAATGGAAGCGTCACGCCGTCGACGAGAAATTGGTCGATGCGAACCGGACGGTAGTCGGTGGCGCGGCGACCCATCGCCTCGAGGATGCCACAGACTCGTGCGACCCCGCGGTAGGGATACATGCCATCGATGTGTGCCTGTTCGGCTGGGTGGGCCCAAACGGGTGCGCCGGTCCACTCTCTCAACCAGGCCAGGTTTCCCGCATGGTCGATGTGGCCGTGTGTCAGGAGAATCGCCTGCACGGATGCCGGTGGCAGCCCCAGCCTCGAAAACAACCGCTCGAGTTTGCGCCGCGATCCGATGAAGCCCGTGTCGATGACGACGGCGCGCCGTGCTTCGTCCACGAGCACGTGACAGCTTACAAACGGTGTGCGGATCGAGTATAGGCCTGGGGGAACCGTGGACATCCGCAAACAGGCCAGAGAAGCCCCGAAACCGAAATGATGCAAGAGTTTGCGAAACGGGCACGGTCTTCACGCAACAGGCCCGGTCTCCGTCCGTTCCCAGGCACGTGACCGCCACCCGAGGTCGACCGGCTCATCGAGGGACCCGCCTCGAATGCACCGTCTTCGCGCCTTAGAGGGTGGCCGCGGGCAGCCTGTCCGCTGAAGCGTCCGGCGTAGGCCGGGCCTCGACTGCGCACTCGTCTCGTGCACTTCATGGCCTCATCTGCAGAACACGCCGTCCGAGGGGCCGGCATCCACCATACCACTTCCTTTCCAGACGCCCTCTTGCCTTTCGCCGCGCGTGCAAACGTGCCACAGTCTGTACATGCCGCGTCGCATCCTTCACGCCGCTCTTCCGGTCGCCGCGATCATCGCAGCCGTCCTCCTGCTGCCGCTTGCCAGCGCGCTGCTCACAGGCCGGCTGCCACCATCGCTGTTCAAGTTTCCGCCGCCGTCCGCCGTGCCCACCGATTTTCCGGGATGTTCGTGGCTCGGACGGATTGCGCTCCCCGTGGCGATGGCGGGATTCGCCGTCTGGTTGACGGTGGCCTGGCGGAATCGCCCGCCGTCCCGGCAGCCAGAAACGCGCGAGCGCAGCCGTCCGTTTCCCGTGTGGGGATGGGTTGCCGTCGCATGGACGATCACCTGGTGGATGCTTGCCTGGACACGCTTCCCGTGGTTCGCCGGCGCGCAACTCTATACATTCTTTCCACTGTGGATGGGGTTCATCGTGACGGTGAACGCCCTCACGTGGAGCCGGCACGGGAGCTGCACCATGTTTTCCGCGTCCGGCATGTGGCTGTTTCTTCACCTGGTCAGCGCCGCATTCTGGTGGGGCTTCGAGTGGCTGAATCGCTTCGTGCAAAACTGGCACTATATCAGGGCGGAAAGCTTCGACGCCGTGATATACGCGCTCCATGGCACCATTTGCTTTTCGACCGTCCTGCCGGCGGTGCTCGCCGTTCGCGAGTGCCTGGCGACATGTGTCGATTGGACGACGTGGTGCACCCGCGGCCCGAGGTGGCGGTGGCTGGCGCGACGCCGATCAGGCGCGGCCCTCATCTTGATCGGCGTCGCCGGCCTCGCCCTGACCGGAGCGCGCCCGCAGGAGGCCTATCCGGCGCTGTGGTCT
This sequence comes from Nitrospiraceae bacterium, assembly GCA_036397655.1. Lineage (GTDB taxonomy): Bacteria > Nitrospirota > Nitrospiria > Nitrospirales > Nitrospiraceae > 2-02-FULL-62-14. The sequence goes on from DASWIN010000314.1 coordinate 3,155, forward strand.
GCGCCCCTCCTGCTCGCCGTCGGCCTGCAGGTGATCACCGGTCGCCCGGGATGGTGGTCGGATCTCGTGCATGGCGACTGGCACGTGGCCGCCTCCTGGGCCGCAGCCGCACTGATCTGCGGGCTTTTCTGGGAGCTGTGGAATGAACTCAGTCTCGCGAAGTGGATCTATACCGTGCCGTATCTGGATTGCTGGCACATCTTTGAAATGCCGCTCCCCGGTTACCTGGGGTATCCCCCCTTCGGCTTGGAATGCGCCCTCGTCGTGCATTGGATCAACCGATCGCGTGGCGAGCTTGCGTGAACCTCCCTGCTCGCGCTTTTTAATCGTTCGTTCGAGCGCGGCTCCTGTGAGCGCGCGGGTGGTTTGACGCCGAAACGACTCGTCTCCGCGAGGATTTCTGATGTCCTCAGGAGATCATGTACTCCGTTCTCCGACGCTTATCCCTGCTCGTAATGTCACTGGCGCTCGGCCCGTCGCAACTGCGCGCAGCCAACCCCGCCATAACCGACCCGCTTACCGCGGACCCCGCCGCGCTCGTCCACGACGGCACGGTCTACTTGTATACCGGTCACGATGAAGCCGGTGAAAAACACCATGGCTACATCATGACGAAGTGGCTGTGCTTCTCGTCGACCGACATGGTCACCTGGAAGCAGCACCCCTCCCCGCTCGCCGTGAGCGACTTCGCGTGGGCCCAGCGCGACGCATGGGCGGGGCAGGCCATTCACCGCGACGGGAAGTTTTTCTGGTACGTGCCGATGTGGCACGCCACCATCCCCGGATTCGCCATCGGCGTCGCCGTCTCCGACAGCCCGACCGGGCCGTTCAGGGACGCGCGCGGCTCCGCCCTCATCACGAACGACATGACGACCGACGTCTCGATCATGTGGGACGACATCGATCCCTCCGCCTTCATCGACGACGACGGACAGGCCTACCTTTTCTGGGGCAACCAGCGATGCCGCTACGTGAAGCTCAAGCCGAACATGACGGAGATGGACGGCCCGATCGTGACGATCGAGCTGCCGAAGTTCACCGAGGCGCCATGGATCCACAAGCGCGGCAGCCTCTACTATCTCTCCTACGCCTACGACTTCCCGGAGAAGATTGCCTATGCCACCTCCGAGAAGATCACCGGGCCGTGGAAGTTTCGCGGAATCATCAATGAACTTGCTGGCAACAGTAACACCAATCACCAGGCGATCATCGAATTCAAGGGCCGCGGCTACTTCATCTATCACAACGGCGGCACTCCGCAGGGCGGCAGCTTCCGCCGCTCGGTCTGCATCGACTACCTGCACTACAACCCGGATGGAACGATTCAGCGGATCATCCAGACCTCCGAGGGTGTCGAGCCGGCGAAAGGGCTTTGAATGGAGCCGGGGCGCGACCGGGGCAGGAAATGTTCATCGAGCGGCCAGGCGCGGGTCTGGCCGGTCGCCTCCTGACATCTCAAGCTGGCAATTGACGCGCAATTGTGGTTCACCTGCTGTGTGAACGCATCCCGGCCGTCCCACGGCTCCTCGATCATCGCTGCGATCGCCTTCGCAGTCGCATTCCCGGCGCTTCCCCTCCCCGGGGCAGAGACCTCACAGCAACCTGCCGGCACGGCATGGGAGATACTCGAAACCAGCGGCATGCCCCACCAGCGGCATGAATGCGCGTTCGTCGGTTGCGACGGGAGCATGTTCCTGCCCGGCGGGCGCCGCATCCACCCGGTGGACCGCTTCGATCCGGCCACACGCACATGGACCGAGGGGGCGCTGTCTCCCGTCGAGATCCATCTCTTCCAGCCCCGGCGTGGAGAGGAAGAATGCCCGATTTCGTGCGCGGCCGCCACGGCAGCGGGCTCGTGTTCTGGCGCGACGCGCTCTACACTGCGGCTGGAAGCGGCAACCGCGGCGGCAGCCCGGAGCTCGACTCCATCGAGCGCCTGGATCTTTCCTCAAGGTAGCAGGAGACAGTCGCTGTCACGAAACCGGTTGCCGTGACAGCGGCCCGAACAAGAGCCGGCAACCGCCAGGAACCATCACCATGAACTCTGCCATGTTAACCGTTCGACTCACCGTTGCCCTCGGCACGGTTTGCGCCCTCGTTGCCGCTGGCTGCAGCCCGCAGGCATCCTCCGACCGCAAACAAGAGATCGTCACGCTGGTTGAGGAGGCGGCGGCCCTCGTTTCGAGCGAGGGAGACGCCGCCTTTGCAAAACTCCAGGATCCCAACGGCAAATGGCGCAAGGGCGACGATTACGTCTTTATATCAAACATGGACGGCACCATTCTTTTCCATCCCGTATCTCCCGAAATGGTGGGCAAAAACCACCTCGAGCTGAGGGACGATAATGGGAAGGCGTTCCTGCGCGAAATGCTCGAAGTCGTTAAAAAGAGCGAGTCGGGCTGGGTGGAATACATGTGGCCCAAGCCCGGCA
>DASWIN010000315.1:0-11269 GCA_036397655.1 Nitrospiraceae bacterium
TACGACTATATCGTCCGCAATGAGGATCTCAAACAGGCCTTGCAGGAACTGCAAGCCATCGTCCATGCGGAACGCACAAGCATGAAGCGAGTAGACATCAATTGGCTTGAACGAAACTTCATCACCGAACCGACAGCATAAAGGAGCATGTCCATGATCGACGCAATTTCGTTGTTGCCCGAATACGACCACTCGAAGATCGACTCCCGGTACCGGCTTGTAATTGCCACCTCACAACGCGCCAAACATCTCATGCAGGGATCCCGGCCGATCCGGCAATCCCAGTTTTCCAAGGCGACGTCCATCGCGCTGGAGGAGATGCTCCACCAGGAGGTGCCGTTCCTGACCGGGAAGGAAGCCCGGCAGGCCATCAAGGAGGCCAAGCGTGGGAAAGAGAGCGAAATAGAACGCATGGCGGTGGCGGCGGCCCGCGAAGACGCCCGCGAGATCAAGAAGGAACTGAGCGTCTATGTGGACGATTCCCCGAAATCAGTCGAAGGCGAGGGAGAAGAGTAGGAGGACGCGTGGAGCAGCCGTCCGCCGATCCGTTCATCGGTAAACGCATCCTGCTGGGCGTCAGCGGCAGTATCGCCGCCTACAAGGCGGTTGAATTGTTGCGCACGCTGCAACGGGCGGGTGCGGAGGTGTCCGTTGCCATGACCGGCGCCGCCACGAAGTTTGTCGCGCCACTGACGTTCGAAGTGCTGTCGCGCAAGCCGGTGGCGACCGACCTGTTCGCGGCGCGCGAGGAGATGCTCCACCTCACGCTGCCGGAGCAGGCCGACGTCTTTGTCATCGCTCCCGCCACCGCCAATACCCTGGCCAAGCTCGCACTGGGCCTGGGAGACGACCTGTTGAGCACCATGGCACTGGCCGCATCCTGTCCGTTGATTGTGGCGCCGGCCATGGATGGTGGCATGTGGGATCATCCGACGGTCCAGGAACATGTGCAGCGGTTGCGGGCCCGCGGCGTGACCGTCCTCGAACCGATTGAAGGCCCGCTGGCATCCGGCAAGATCGGGAAGGGCCGCTTGACGGACGAGCCGGCGATTGTTGCGGCCATTGAAGCCTGCCTCCTTCCAAAGCGGGATCTGTCCGGACAGCGGATGCTCGTTTCTGCGGGTCCGACCCAAGAACCGATCGATGCGGTTCGGTTCATCTCCAACCGGTCTTCGGGAAAGATGGGCTACGCGATCGCCCAGGCCGCCCGGGACCGCGGCGCGGAGGTGCTCCTCGTCAGCGGCCCCGCGACGCTGCCGGTTCCTCCGGGCGTACGGTGTCTGCACGTGGAAACAGCCGAGGAGATGACCAAAGCGCTCACGACGAATCTCCGCTGGTCCACCATTGTCGTGATGGCGGCTGCCGTGGCTGATTTTCGAGCCGAGAAGCCGTCCACCAAGAAAATCAAAAAACAGGACGGCGACTGGAAGGCGCTCGCCCTGGCACCGACCGAGGACATCCTCCTGACCCTCTCCCGGCAACGGACGAGGCAAATTCTGGTCGGATTCGCGGCGGAAACCGATGCCGTCCTGTCCCATGCCCGGAAAAAACTCGCGGACAAGGATCTCGACCTGATCGTCGCCAATGATGTCACAGCCGTGGGCGCGGGATTCGGTTCGGATCGCAGCGCCGCCACGCTGTTGGGGCGCGACGGCACCGAAATATCGCTTCCGCTCATGCCCAAGCGGCAGATGGCCGACCGCATTCTCGATGCGCTGCTGCCCGTGATCGTACGCGCCGCACGGCAGACGGCTCACTGATCCCACACATCGAACCCCCTCGCGATTCCCCCTTTGTTTGACCCGATTCCATGAGCCTGTTACAATGGGCCCGTTTTTGGGGGCCCGTTTTTGGGGGCCCGTTTTGGGGGCCCGTTTTGGGGAGCCCGTTTTTGGGGCTCGTTTTTGTCGTAGACTCGTCACGTGATATCCCCGGCTTACAATGGGCAGAGGCGCGCGCATGTTGCATGTGCTGGTTCTGCATGGCCCCAACCTGAACCTCCTGGGGAGGAGGGAAAAGTCCGTCTACGGGACCGCCTCGCTCAAGACCATCAATGCGGGCATTGTGAAGTTCGCCAGGAAGGAACGGATGAAGGTTGCGATCAGACAATCCAATCTGGAAGGTGAGCTCGTGTCCTGGATTCAGGAAGCCAATACGAAATTCGACGGCATCGTGATCAATCCCGCCGGCTATACGCATACCAGCGTCGCGATCCGCGACGCCATCGCCGCCGTCGACATTCCGGCGGTCGAAATCCATCTGACGAACATCTACAAGCGTGAAGAGTTCCGGCACCATTCCTACATCGCCGGAGTGGCACTCGGGCAGATCTCGGGGTTCGGCCCGGCCGGATACGTGCTCGGGCTCAGGGCCCTCACGGAGCATCTCAAATCCGCGCGCACCCCCTCGACCCGCTGACGGGTTCGTTTCAACCATCGAAGGAGGACCTCGTTCGTGATTTCGACCTCAGATTTTCGCAACGGCGTGCGCCTGGAGATTGACAGGGAACCCTTCTATATCGTGGAATTTCAACACGTCAAGCCCGGCAAGGGCGGCGCCTTTGTCCGGACCAAGCTGAAGAGCTATACCTCGGGCAACCTCATCGACCGCACGTTCAGGTCCGGGGAGCGGTTTGATGAGCCGGATCTGGAAGAGCGTGAGATGCAGTTCCTCTACGCGGCCGGAGAATCCTATACGTTCATGGACATCAAGAACTACGAGCAGTTCACGTATGAAAAAAAGCAGCTTGGGGAGAATGCGGACCTGCTCAAGGAAAACATGGTGGCCAAGATCCTGGTCTACGAGCACCGCCCGATCGGCGTCGAGTTGCCCATTTTCATCGAACTCAAGGTCGTCGATGCCGAGCCCGGTGTCCGCGGGGACACGGCCTCGGGCGGCACGAAGCCGGCGATTGTCGAAACCGGCGCGGTCATCAAGGTTCCGCTCTATCTTGAAATCGGGGAGACGATCAAGATCGACACCCGCACACGCGCCTACGTGGAGCGCGTCCGGTGAAGAAGCCGTCCGGCAGACAGGGATCAGGACAAAACCGTCCTGATCAAGAGCATGCTAAGATGAGCAAGAATAATAACCTCGACAAAGAAGTGCATCATTTGGTTGAACTCCTGAATCGGCACGAGTTGACCGAACTTGAGGTGGAGCACAAAGGATTCCGCATCCGCGTGCGGCGCGGGGGAGGCGCCGCGGACGCAGTCCAGACGGTTGCGGCTGAGCCGAACCGCCAGGCCGGCTCAACACCGGGCGGACTGGCGGGGACCGCCGCCGAGGCGACGGTTCCGAACACGCTCGTGACCGTCACCTCACCGATCGTCGGAACGTTTTACCGGTCGGCGTCACCCGATGCCGATGCCTACGTCGATGAAGGTGATATGGTGAAAAAGGGGCAGGTCCTGTGTATCGTCGAAGCCATGAAGCTCATGAACGAAATCGAGTCCGAGGTGGACGGGCGTGTGCATAAGATTCTGACCGAGAGCGCCAAACCGGTCGAGTACGGCCAGCCGCTCTTCCTCATCGATCCCACGGCGTCGCCCTGATCGAGTCCGACCTGAAGAGGTCACCCCGTGTTCAAGAAAATCCTCATAGCCAATCGCGGCGAAATCGCTCTCCGGATCATTCGGGCATGCAAAGAGCTCGGGATCAGGACCGTCGCGGTCCATTCGGACGTCGATGCCAACTCGCTGCATGTCCGCTCGGCCGACGAACGCGTCTGCATCGGGCCGGCCGACAGCGCGCTCAGCTACCGCAACATTCCAAACGTCCTGAGCGCCGCGGAGGTCACGGGTGCCGATGCCATCCACCCCGGATACGGGTTCCTGGCCGAAAACGCCCACTTCGCGGAAGTCTGCGAATCGATAGGGGTCCGGTTTATTGGACCCACGTCAGACCACATTGCGATGCTGGGCGACAAAGCCAAGGCGCGGGAAATCATGGGCCGCAAGAACATCCCGCTCATGCCCGGGACGGGCGAGCTGAAAAGCGAGCAGGAGGCTCTGGAGGCGGCGCGCAAGATCGGGTTCCCGGTCATATTCAAAGCCTCCGCGGGCGGGGGTGGGCGCGGCATGCGCGTGGTGAACAAGGAAGAGGACCTCTCACGCGCGTTTCAGACCGCACAGGCAGAGGCCAAGACGAGTTTCGGCAACGACGCCGTCTATCTAGAAAAGTTTTTCATCGAACCGCGTCACATCGAGGTGCAGATCCTGGCCGATGAGAAGGGACGGACGGTGTTTCTGGGCGAGCGGGACTGCTCGATCCAGCGTCGGTACCAGAAACTAGTCGAGGAATCTCCTTCGCCGGCCATCGACGATCGGCTGAGACGGGAGATGGGGCAGATCGCGGTCGAAGCCGTCCGGTCCGTGCATTACCGCAATGCCGGGACGGTGGAATTCCTGTTGGACAAGGATCACAACTTCTACTTCATGGAGGTCAACGCACGCATCCAGGTCGAACATCCGGTCACGGAGATGGTCACCGGCATCGACCTGATCAAGGAGCAGATCCGGATCGCCGACGGACAGCCGCTGGCCTACCGGCAGCAGGACATCAAACTAAACGGGCACAGCATCGAGTGCCGCATCAATGCCGAGTGTCCGGAGAAATTCACCCCATGCCCGGGCACCGTGACGCGCTATCACCCTCCGGGAGGACTGGGGATCCGCGTGGATTCGGCCATGGAAAGCCACAGCGTCGTGGTGCCTCATTACGACTCCTTGATCGCCAAACTGATCTCCCACGGGCAGAACCGCGATGAGGCCATCGCGCGGATGCGGCGCGCGCTGGATGAATTCGTCATCGAAGGCATCAAAACGACGATTCCCCTGCACAAACGGATTATGAACGATCCCGACTTCCAGAAAGGGCGGGTCTCGACTGGTTTTTTGGAACGGTTTACCGCCGGCCCCTCAGCTTAACCCGCATTATTCATGAACGCTTCTGCTGCAATCACGGATTCGCCGCTGCGACAAGCTGGCTGGGAACCTAAGCCTACTGGAGGCAAAAGACCTCTCCGCTCGCATTTGATTGAAGCGAGCGGCTCAAACGAAGTTTGGTATGGCGGGCTCACCCCTCGCGACCTCAACGTACGATATGAGCCCACTGGAGGTAAAGTACCTCTCCGCTCGCAGATATTGAAGCGAGCGGTTCAAGCGAAGCTTGGTATGTACCTCATCGGCCTCTCGGGGCTCCACGCGCCCGTCGCGCCTGGCGACTCCGCGATTTCGCGACGAACCATCATGAACAATGCGGGGTGACCCCGTGCCGCCTGCTCCTCTGGCACGACTTTCGCTCAGCGGCCTGTACGTCATTCTCGACACCGAATCCTCCCACAGACGATCGTTGCCCGACCTGCTCAAGCAGGCAGCCGAGGGCGGCGCGCGGATTTTTCAGTACAGGAACAAGACCGCCTCCATGCTGGAGGCCTACCGTCAGGCTGTCCTGTTGCGGCAGGCCGCGACGGACGCCGGTGCACGGCTCCTGATCAACGATCGCTGCGATCTGGCGCTGGCGGTGGATGCGGACGGAGTGCACCTCGGCCAGCAGGACCTGCCGATCCACATGGCCCGCGCCATGTTGGGACCGGACAAGCTGATCGGGATCTCGACCCATACGGACGCCCAAGTGACCGCCGCCACGGCGTCCGGCGCCGACTACCTGGGATTCGGCCCCATCTTTCCTCCCGGTTCCAAGCGCGACCACGATCCTGTCGTCGGGGTCGACGGGCTGCGGCGAATCCGGCGGCTCACCTCGTTGCCGGTATTCGCCATCGGCGGGATCGCGCTCGACCATGTGCATTCGATCATAGAGGCGGGGGCGGACGGCGTCGCAGTCATTTCCGCGATCGCGCAGGCGCAGGACGTGACGGCCGTGACGCGCGCGTTCGTGTCACAGTTCCGATCACCAGATCCGCCAGTTCGCTGATCGCGGCACTTTCGGCTACTGCGGCAAGCCCCTGTTCCCAGGAGTGCCTGAACAGCGGTTCGTACGGCACGGGCCCGATCACCGGCGCCCCGCTGCGCTCCCTCAACAGCGCAAGGGTGGATGATTCTTGCATGCCATCCACGGTCTCCGGCGCCACATCCATCGTCCGATTCAGGATAATCCCTGCAATCGCGATCCGTCGTTGCGCGAGCGCCTCAACCGTCAGGAGCACGTGGTTGATACCGCCGATGGCGGTGCGACCGACCACGAGCACGGGCAGGCCGATCCGTTCGATAAGGTCCCGCATATCCGCCTGTTCCGAAATCGGCACCAGGACGCCTCCGGCGCCCTCGACCAGTATCAGCTCATGCCGCGCCGCCAGCATGCGGAGGGCGGCAAGAATCTTCGGCATTCGAATCGTGGTGCCGGCCCGGCGCGCGGCGTCAATCGGGGCGAGGGGATCGGGAAACCGGTAGGAACTCATGGCTTCCACCGGGTCCGTCATGCCGGCCGCTGCGTGGAGGCGGGCCGCATCGGACCCGGCGGCGCCCTCGTTGCCATAACCGGTTTCAACCGGCTTCATCGCTCCGACGGACAGACCCCGTTGTGTCAAGCAGACAGCGAGCGCCGTCGTGACCAGCGTTTTCCCCACGCCAGTATCGGTGCCCGTAATGAAGACACCAGCCCACGTTGGGGATTTTGGCGACCTGGTGATTCGGCGATGTGTTTTTTTCATGTCGACCAATCACACCATCACAACATCACCAACTCGTGCTGTCTTCAGAGGATCCGGCTGTCGAGGTTCCATATCTGTCCCGAACTGTCGCTCAACAGCGCCAAGCGATAAATGGAACAGGCAACATCCTCCAGTGATGGCGTGCGACCGAGGACGTGATCGGCGGGAACCTCGTCTGGAAACGCCGAACCGGAGAGCGCAGTCTTGTGCCAGCCGGGAAGGGCCATATTCACCCGGACATTCTGTTTTCCCCATTCCTGCGCCGCTGTTTTGACCAACCCCATTAAACCGGCCTTCGATGCGGCATAGGCCGCTTGTCCGACGGCGCCCTGCAGGCCGGCGAGCGAGCCGACCACGATCACCGCGCCGTCGCGTTGCCTGGTCATGACCGGACCGGCGGCTTGCAGACAGTGGAACGTTCCCGTCAGGTTTGTCTCCACAACGGCAGCCCACGCCTCCGCCTTCACGCGCAGCACGAGTTCGCTGGAGGTCACGCCGGCGTTGCAGACCAGCACATCCAGACGTCCCCATCGGTCCACGAATCGATTGACCATCTCCTGTGTCTGCTTGCCATCCCGGATATCGGCATGGAGGCACAGCGCGACGCCGCCACGTCTGCGCACGAGCGCCGCCGTGCGGGCGGCCTCCCGCGCCCGCGTGCGATAATGCACGCCGACCCTCCAGCCTGCCGCTCCAAACGCCAGGCACACGGCGCGGCCAATTCCGCCCGATGCTCCCGTGACCAGCACCGTCGGGCGGGCCAAGGAGCCGCGGCGCTTGGCGCGGCCCCGCTGTCTGCGACTCTTCTGCATGGGATTGCCGGCATTATCCTCAATCGGTTCGGTCAATGGCAAGACGACGTGGAGCGAACGCCACTGTTGCGGGGCCAACGGCCGATATGTTACGGTCCGCCTCTCACGCGCAGCCACACGCACCATGCCGCACCAGCCAATGACATGCCGACTCCTCGCCGCGCTCCTGCTTGCAGCCGGCCTGCAGGCCTTGCCGGCCGACGAGGCACGCTCGCAACCGGGGGTGCGCTCGGAATCGATTACCGACGGCCACCTGTATTTTCCCGACACGCCCGGAAGCCAGTGGCGCTACCGTGGGCACATCGAGGAATTGCCGCTTCAGAAAATCGCCGTGGCCAAGAGCTATACAAACGTCTCCTCGGTCAAGGGCACCAAGGCGATCAACGGCGTGACCGTCACCGTCTTTCATGACTCCAATCCCGGGAGCCACGGCCCGACCGACAGTTTCTACCGGCGGGATGCCGTCGGCGTCGTGTATTACGGTTCATCGCCCGGCACGCCTATCGAACGGCAGGTCATCCCGTACCAGATCGTCCGGTTCCCGATCGCCATGCCTTCCTCCTTCCAGCAATTCGATCGCAAGGGAGTCGACTTCGGCCACGATCTGGACGGGGACGGCACGGAGGAAAAGGCCGACGTGGAGGCCTCGGTGACCGTCGTCGGGAAGGAATCTGTCGTCGTTCCCGCAGGCTCCTACACCGATGCCATCCGCATGGAAGCCCGCTTATCGCTCCGTATCCACCTGTCGAAATCAAAACGATCCGTGGTCAGTACGGATCTGCTGACGGCCTGGTTCGCCAGGGGAGTCGGGCTGGTGAAATACACCGAGCACCAGGAAATGCCTCCTGCCGCAACGGACAGGGGCTGGATTACCGAGATCACCGAAGAACTGGAGGAAGCGGACGTCAAGGCCGAGGCCGCCTTCAATCCAACTGGGCCGGAGGAGCAAATCCGCGCCGCAGCGTATTCTCGCTGATGACCCGCGCAACCATGAACTGTGCGAGATAGTCCTCGCCGCCCGCTTTCGCCCCGACGCCTGACAACCGATAGCCTCCGAACGGCTGCCGGCCCACCAACGCGCCGGTGATACCGCGATTGATATAGAGGTTACCCGCCTCGAACCGTTCGCGCGCCTTCTGCACATTGACCGGACTGCGCGAGTAGAGCCCCCCGGTCAGCGCGTAGCAGGTGCTGTTGGCCAGCACGATCGCGTCATCGAAATCGCGCGCCTTCATGACCGCCAGCACCGGTCCAAAAATCTCTTCCTGGGCCAGGCGGTGCTCGGGCCGGATGTCGGCAAAGACCGCCGGGCCGACGAAATAACCAGGCCCGTCGACCTGCCGCTCCACCACGAGCCGCCCTTCGCGCTTTCCCGTTTCGATGTACTTCCGTACGGCGGCACGGGCCCGCTCGTCGATTACCGGCCCCACGCGGTTGCCGGGATCCTCCGGAGGACCGATCGGCAGGCTTGCCACGGCATCGGCCAGCCGTTTGAGAAAGAGGTCATGGACGGCTTCGTGCACGATTGCCCGTGAGCAGGCCGAACACTTTTGCCCCTGGTAGCCGGTGAACGAGGCCACCACGCCGGTCACCGCCTCGTCGAGATCCGCAGTTGCGTCGATGATGATGGCGTTCTTGCCGCCCATTTCCGCGATCACCCGCGTGACCGTCCGTTGCCCCGGAGCCACGTGTGCGGTGTCGGCGAGAATGCGAAGCCCGACAGCCTTGGAACCGGTGAAGGCCACAAGCTGGACGTCCGGATGGGCGACCAGCGCCCGGCCGACCTCCGGCCCGCCCGGCACGCACTGCAGCACGCTGTCCGGTACTCCCGCTTCGGCAAGAATGCCGGCGAGCAGCGATCCCATGACCGGTGAACGCTCGGACGGCTTGAACAGCACGGCGTTGCCGGTCACCAGAGCGGCCGTCACCATCCCCGCCGGAATCGCCAGCGGAAAGTTCCATGGCGCAATCACCACCGCCACTCCGCGCGGCGCATACACCAGGTGGTTCAATTCTCCCGGTTCGTGGCCCAGCCGGCGGGGCCGGCCCAACCGGATCATGTCCCTGGCGTAGAATTCACAGAAATCGATCGCCTCCGCCACGTCCGCGTCGGCTTCCGTCCAGGACTTGCCCGTCTCGAAAAGTTCCCATGCGGCGAGTTCCTCGCGACGCCGGCGCATGATTGCGGCAGCTTGGACCAGCATGTCCGCCCGGTGCCTGGCGGGAAGGACGGCCCACGATTCCCGGACCGCCTGCGCGCGCTCGACCAGGCGGGATACATCCGACGGCGCATAGCCGGGGCATCGCCCGATGATTTCGGACGGATCGGATGGATTGCGGGAAATCAGCTCGCTGCCCGCCGCCGGGATGGCCGCATGGGGTTCCCATCGGCGGCCGAACTGTCCTTTGACGGATTCGATCGCCGCGCGAAATGTCGCTCGGGCCGATTTCTCGGAAAAATTGCGTTGCGGTTCGTTCCGGAACGGGCCTGCCAGAACAGGCGCGGCCGCCGCCGCAACCGGCTGGGCGGAGGGCGGCACCACGGACGGCGGCGCCAGCAAGTGGTCGATCGATTCGTGCCCCGCATATTCCTTCCGGAGAAACGATTCATTCGAGGTGTTTTCCAGCAGCCGCCGAACCAGGTACGCCATGCCGGGTAGGAGCTCGCCGACCGGCGCATAGAGCCGGACGCGCCGCCCGACCTGCGTGACCGCCGCATGAAGCGGCGCCGCCATGCCGTAGATCATCTGGTACTCGCAGGCGTGGGCAGGGAGCCCGGATGCCTGCATCGCGGCCTCTGCATGGGCGAGGGTACGGAGGTTGTGCGTGCCGAACACAGGCCTGATGATCGAGGCGTGACGAATGAGGGCCAGGCTGAGTCGTTCGTAGTTCGCATCCGTCCCGGACTTGTGCTCGAAGAGGGGAACGGGCCAGCCTCGCTGCCGGTACCGCACCGTGTCGGCATCCCAATAGGCGCCCTTGACCAGGCGGATGGTGATCGGGACACCGCGGGACCTGGTCCACCGGATCAGCGCATCCAGGTCCGCCCCGGCCTCTCGGTGATAGGCCTGCAACGCGATGCCGGCATGGGGATAGGCCCGGTAGGATTCCTCCGACAGCAGCCGCATAAAGATCACCAGCGTGAGCGGCTTCAATTCAGCCTGCTCCATATCAACCGTGATCGCGGCTGGCAAAGCCATCGCCGCATCGAGCAGCGGCCGAAGGCGCGCGGCCACGGCCCGATAGGCCCCTTCCGGATCGATCGGGTCCAGCTGGGAATAGAGCGCCGAAAGCTTCACGGACAGGTTAACCCGGGGAACGGGCCCGAAGTGGTCCTGCTCCAGGAGCGGCATGGCCGGCCACGAGACGGCCGCGCGGCCCAGTTGGGCCAGAGCGGCCAGACACTGATCGCGGTACCTGTCCGCTTCGCGTTCGCTGACGGTCGCCTCTCCCAGCAGATCCACTGAATAGCCCCGGCCCTCTTTCCATAAACGCGCGAGCGTCGGCAGCGCCTCTTCGATCGACGCGCCGACGATGAACGTCCGGGCCATCTGTTCAACCTGGCGCCGGATCGCCTTGGCGCTCAGGCTTGCGCCCAAACCACCGGTCGCCGAAACCGACCGCAACCCCCATTGGAGGGAGGACGGCAGGGTCGTGTCGCTGAAATATTCGCTCAGCAATGCGGCAACCTGCGCATCGCTGGTGAGGGAGGGAAGCACGTCAACAAACCGGAAGAGTTGAACCTTGAAGGCTTCATCCTTCAGGCACAGGTCCAGGAGGGACGTGG
>DASWIN010000316.1:0-6200 GCA_036397655.1 Nitrospiraceae bacterium
GGGCCGGGTCACCTTGCCTCGCAGGCCGTCCACGCTCAAACAGCCTTCCCAACTTTCTTCCTGATGCGGGCCATAAAAGACGATCTCCGGGTTGATCAGGACGGTCTTGGGGAAGCCCCCTTCGCCCGGGGAGTCCATTACGATCACCTGCTGCGACCTGGAGACCTGGGGCGCCGCCAGCCCGATCCCGTGGGTCTCGACCATGGTGTGGAACATGTCGTCGATGAACTGCTGGAATGCCGGGCTGGCGATGTCGTCCGGGTGAACCGGCGCCGCGATCTGCCGCAGCATCGGATTGCCGAGTTTCGCGATTGGCAAGGTGACCATAGTGAGCAATTTTATAACATAGCCCCGGCTGGGGCCGCAATGCGGCGCGGGGGGTGCTTTTGCGGTGCCGGCCCCTATTGGAGGGGGTCGCGGGGTTTCTTGGGATCGGGGAATTGGAAGGTGTCGCGGTCCGTGCTCCACCATTCCACCCATTCCTTGGCCCACGCCTCCCGGTCCTGCTTGGTGGACGTGTCCCAGTCATGCATCTCGCTCTCGTGGCGGGTCAGAATCCACAGGGAGTGAATGGCCGTCGTCGCCACAAACCGTTCTTCATCCGCCATCATCCCGATCAACACCGGCACGACGGCCTTCTGGCGCACGTACCGGGCCTCGAACGCCGCCACCTTCCGGACAGCGGATTCCTGGTCCTTGGCCATGATCTCAATCGCGGGCGCCGCCGCCGACGCATTCAGCCGGACGGCCACCCGCAGGGCATGTTCACGGATGCGGGGCATTTCGTTCAGATCTTGCGCCACACGGATCAACGCCGGCACGGCGCTCGGATCCTTGATCATCTGCAGCGTCTCGATCGCATTGTATCGGATTCTCGGGCTCGGCATGGACAGCGCCTTGGTCACCACCGGCACGGCCGGCCCTCCCAAATGGACGAATTCTCCCATCGCCCAGAATTCCTGTTTCCCTTCCAGAAGCGGCAGCAGCGCCTCCGCCCGCTGAAGCTCCTCCGGCCCAAGCGGTTTGTTGGAAGGCGGGATGGAGGTGTCCGGCACCTCCTGGTGGCCGGGCGGGACGCCGTAGCCGTAGGGAACCTCTCCGGCATCAGGCGCCTGGATCAGCCACGTCGATCCCGAGCGACCGTCGACGAATGACAGCGCTTCATCATTGCCCCACCCGACGCCAGAAGCGATCAAGACCGCGGTCACCACCAAGTGAGACGAATGATGTGCCTTCATCTATTCCCCCTCCACGCCACGCCTTTTCGTCCTTCCGGTCACGCGATGGGCCAGTTGATACAACACCGGCAGCACCAGCAAAATCAGCGCGGCGGACGTTAGCATGCCGCCGACGACGACACGGGCCAGCGGCTGCTGGGACTGCGCGCCGATCCCCGTTGCCACTGCGGCGGGTAAAAGCCCGATGGCGGCGGCCAGCGTCGTCATCAGCACCGGGCGCATCCGCGCCTCGGCGCTCTCCAGAATCGCCGCTGTCAGATCACGTCCCTCCTCGACCAAATCCTGAATCCGCACGATCAGGATCAGCCCGCCCTGAATGGCAACGCCGAACAGAGAAATAAAACCCACCGCGGCCGAAATGCTGAATTCCGTGTTTGTCAGCACCAGCGAAAATACCCCGCCGATCAACGCGAACGGCACGGTGGCCAGCACCAGCACCGCGTCGCGGAACGACTTCACGGCAATATAGACCAGGAACAGGACAAGCAACAGGCTGAGCGGGACGATTTTGGCCAGGCGGGACTTCTCATTTTGCAGTTGATCGAACTCGCCGTGCCATTCCATGCGATACCGTTCCGGTAATTGCACCTGCCGAGCAAGCTGTGCTTGCGCTTCACGCACCGTGCTTTCAAGGTCGCGACCGCGCACGCTGAATTTGATCGGAATATAGCGCTCGTTGTTCTCCCGGTAGATGATGAACGCGCCGGTTTCCGTCGAAATATTCGCCAACTGCTTGAGCGGAATCCTGGCGCCGCCCGGCGTGGTGACCTGGATGTTGCCGATCGCTTCCTCGTCCCGCCGGTACTCCGGAAGAAACCGCACGACCAGATCGAACCGCCGCTCGCTCTCGAAGATCTGCGTGACCGCCTGCCCGCCGATCGCCGCCTGCACGACCGCGTTCACATCCCCGACCAGCAGCCCGTAGCGCGCGCACGCGCCACGGTCCACCCGGATGACCAGATTGGGCTGTCCGAGGAGGCGAAGGACTCCCAGATCCTTCACACCCCGGACCTGTTTCATCACGGCCTCGATCTCGACCGCTTTTTGTTCCAGCACCTCCAAATCACGGCCGAACAGCTTGATGGCATTTTCGCCTTTGACTCCCGACATGGCTTCCTGCACATTATCCTGGATCACCTGAGAAAAGTTGAACGTCACGCCGGGGATCGTGGCCAGCCGCGCTTCAATCTCCTCAACCAACTCGCTCTTGGTGGTCACATCCGGCCGCCATTCTTTCTTCGCTTTAAGATTCACCAGAAACTCAGCATTGAAAAAACTGGTGGGATCGGTGCCGTCGTCCGGGCGGCCGAGCTGCGACACCACGTGCGCGACCTCCGGGTATTGCCGGAAAATGCCGCGGATCTCCGTGGCCAGACGATCCGCCTGCTCGAAGGAAATATCCACCGGCATGGTCGTCCGAACCCAGAGATTCCCCTCTTCCAACGCCGGCATGAACTCACCGCCCAAAAACGGGATCACCGCCAGCATCAGCACCAGTAACCCGACCGCCGCACCAACCACAAGGCCTTCATGTTTGAGCGCCCACGTCAGCGACGCCAGATACACCCGGCGGATGCCGCGCACGATCAGTGTCTCGCGCTCGTGAATGGGGCCGGTCAGCAGCAGTGAGGCCAGCGCCGGCGCGAGCGTAAAGGCCACGAGCAGGGCGCCCGTCAATGCAAAACCATACGTCAAGGACATGGGGGCGAAAATTTTCCCCGGGACGCCGGTCATCGTAAAGAGCGGGATGAACGCCACGACGATGATCGTGGTGGCAAAAAAGATCGGCCGGCCGACTTCCCTCGTGGCCCGCATGATGTGCATCGGCACTGTCAGTCCGGACTCTTTCCGCCTGGCCAGTTGGGAGAAGATGCTTTCCACCATGATCAGCGTGGAATCCACAATGATGCCGAAATCGATCGCGCCCAGCGAAATCAGATTGGCCGACTCTCCGACCAGCACCATCATGCTGAACGTAAACAGCAGGGCCATCGGCACCGTC
The DNA here is from genome assembly GCA_036397655.1 of Nitrospiraceae bacterium. Taxonomy (GTDB): domain Bacteria; phylum Nitrospirota; class Nitrospiria; order Nitrospirales; family Nitrospiraceae; genus 2-02-FULL-62-14. The sequence continues at coordinate 3,241 of DASWIN010000316.1, forward strand.
AGCGCCACAATCACAGCCGCCCGGAGATGGCCCAAGAAGACATAGAGAATGATGAAGACCAGCACGATGCCGCTGATGAGAATGTCGAGCACCGTTTCGACGGTGGTGTCGATCAGCACGGTCCGATCGTAGAACGTCTTGATCTGGACTCCCTTGGGCAATTTCCAGCTGTTCAGCTCCTCGATCTTGCGATGGACCTGCTCCAATGCCTGTTTGGCCTTGTATCCGCGTTGCAGGAGCACCACGCCCTCGACTACGTCATCCCGGTCATCAATGCCCACCTTGCCCAACCGGACACGGTGGCCGACGTTGACCTTGCCGAGATTGCGGATGAACACCGGGGTGCCGTTTTTTTCCGCCACCATGACGTTTTCGATATCCCGGAGACTCTCGATCAACCCCAGGCCGCGGACGTTAAGGCTCTGCGAACCGATCGTCACATAGTTCCCGCCCACGTTGGCATTGCTGTTCGTCAGCGCATCCTGGACCTGTTGCAACGACAGGCCGTAGCTGAACAGGGCCCCGGGATCCACCTCGACGTGGTATTCCTTGGTCGTTCCGCCGAACGCGGTCACGTCAATCACGCCCATCAGGCTCTTGAATTCGCGCCGCAACTCCCAATCCTGAATCGTTTTGTGATCCGTGAGCGAGTGCCCGTCCCCGACCAGTTCGTACCGATAGATCTCCCCGATGGCCCACCAGGGAGACAGCTCAGGGTCCACGCCGTCAGGGAAATCAACCATCCGCAGACGGTTCAGGACCTCCTGGCGATCGATAAAGTAACTGGTATTGAAATCGAAATAGATCTTGATGTCGCTGAGGCCAAAGATGGAGAGGGACCGGAGATCCCGGAGGCCCGGCATCCCGTTGAGCATCATCTCGGCGGGTATGGTGATCTGCCGCTCGATTTCTTCCGCCGAGATCCCCGGATGCTGGGTGATCACCTCGACCATCGGGGGGGAGGGATCGGGATAGGCAATGACGTCAAGCGTATGGAACGCGTAAAGACCGCCGAACATCATCATCAACCCGAGCACGCACACAAAGAACCGCTGTTCGAGCGCAAACTCGACGATTCGTGGAATCATGTGTGAGCAGGATGTTGAAAAAGGCCTGCGGCGGCGCTCGGTGGCTCACCGTACCGATCGAAGCCTACTGGAGATACCGTAACGCTCCGCTCGCATGTGACCCGTCGAGAGCCTCCGGGTCGAAGGATCGAAGTGCGCGGCTCAAGCGACGCGTGATACGCACCTCCTCGCCTTTTATTCACGACGGCCTTGCCACGGGAAAAGGCGCGTCTTGGCGCGCCGGGGACGGGCGGGTGAGAAGACGGCCTATGTGACCATCCTGGAGGGAGTACGAGAGCTATCTGGTCCATGTCGGTCATGCGTTCACGATGACTCAGAACGGCTTTTCAACAATCCGCCGGGAAGAGCGCGTCGCCGCGAAAGTATTACGTCCCGCTATCATACGCCCGGCGCCTTGGCTTCCTGGCCTTTGATCAGCACGGCGCCCTTCGTGACAACGCGCTCGCCGGGCGCCAGCCCTTCAAGAATGCGCACCTGATCGTTCGACGCGGGCGCCGTTTTGACCGGCCGCCTGACATACTGATTGCCGGCCTGCACCACATAGACGAACTCTTTCCCATCGGCTTCGAGCACCCCTTCGCGCGGTACGGCGATGAACTGGGTGGTGTCGCCGACATCGATGTTCAATCGGGCGAACATTTCCGGTTTCAGTTTGTGCGCCTCGTTGTTCACCATCGCCCGTACCTTGATCGTCCTGGTGCTGGGGTCCACGACATCGCCGACGGCCGAGAGTACGGCGGGGAACGCCTCTCCCGAATAGGCCTCCACGCCGATGGTCGCTACCTGCCCCACCTTGACCAGATTCAAATCCCGCTCGTACAGGTCAGCCACCACCTGGAGTTTGTCCAGATCGGCTATGGTAAAGAGCACCTGGCCTGGATCCCCGCTGACGGATTGCCCCGGCGTAATGTTCCGCTCCACGACGGTCCCGGCCAGCGGGCTCTTCATTTCGAAACGTGACGTGATTTTTTGCTGGGCCAGGGGTTTATTCAATTCGGCGGCATGCACCCGCAGCGAGAGCAACCGTTCCTTTGACCGGCGGAATTCTGCTTGCGCCTTGATGCGATCGTTCTCGGCCTGTTTAAGATCCTTCTGCGGCAGGGCCTTGTTCTCGTAGAGATCCTTGGCCAATTCATAGGCGCGTGTCGCGTACTCGAGTTCGGAGGCTTCCTTCACGAACTCCGAGTAGGCGGCGGAAATGTCCGGACTGTCGATGACCAGCAGGATGTCGCCGGCCTTCACGCGTTCACCGAGCTTCGCGCGCACCTCGAGCACACGTCCCTGCAAGGGGGAGGAGATCTTCGAAAACCTGTCTTCGCCATAGGTGACCCGCCCGGCCAGCGTCAGCGCCATCTTCACCGTACTGTATTCCACCACCATCGTGTCGACTCGGCTCTGAATGTCCGTCGACGGGGTCGGCGCGGACTGTGCCTTAGGTGTGGCGGCATTCGAGGATGCCGGTTCCTCGGACCGGTCACAGGCAGAGAGCCCCAGGAAGGTTAAGGTTAAGGCTAAGGTGATCCAGCCGAACGTCTGCTGCCTCCTTCTCATCCGAGACTTCTCCTCAACCTGAACCTCAACCTCAGCCTTCCTCATGAGGCGATCTCCCGGCCGACGGCATTTTCAAGCAAAAACACATTGCGCTGGTAGTTGAAGAGGGTTTCGATATAGTTCTGCTGAATGGTGCGGGAGGTCCGGGCCGCGTCGAGCAGGTCAAGGATCGTGGCGCCGCCGCGTTCATAGGCCTTTTCGACGATGGTCAGGGTCAGCCGCGCATCTTCCAATACCCCGCCGCGATAGGCTTCCACAAGGCGGCGGCTTTCGAGCAGATTCCGGTAGGCGATCTCAACCTGATTTTCAATCTGGATGATG
>DASWIN010000317.1:0-3326 GCA_036397655.1 Nitrospiraceae bacterium
GCGCGGCGATCGCGCCGACGGCGACGGCTTCTTCGCCGATGTAGAGATGGAGGAACCCGGCGATCTTGGCCAGCGCGTACATTTCCGCCGATTTTTCTTCGAACCGGCGGATCAGGAGCATCTGGCGATAGAGGGAGAGGAAGTCATCACGCTCCATGCCGGATATTATGCGGGATGCAGGGAGCGGGACACAAGCGGGGCGGCTAGAGCTGGACCTTCACGTCCGTGCCGTCGATGGTGACCGGATAGGATTTTACGCAGGCTGACGGATTATTGATGCACTTGCCGGTGGTGACGTCGTAAGTCCAGTTGTGCCAGGGGCACATGATCACGTTGCCTTCCAATTCGCCTTCGCCGAGCGGGCCTCCGCGGTGGATACAGGTGTTGTCAATCGCGTAGTAGGTCCCGTCGACGTTGAAAACGGCCAGGGATTTCTCTCCTGCTTCGATCGTCGCACCGGTGCCTGGCTTGATGTCCTCGGTGCCGCTGATTCTGGTGAGGTCTGCCATGCCGGTCTCGAACGAATTCAACCGCCCGCTGTCGGCCGCTTGATCTTCTTCAGGAGGCTTCCGATCCCGCCGCCGGAGGTGTCCTTTCTCAGAACCTCGGCGATCCTCCCTGCAATGTCCATGAAGGTCTTGGCCTGAGGTGAATCCGGATCGGCGGCCACGATCGGCATGCCTTCATCGCCGCCGATACGAATGGCTGGATCGATCGGGATCGCGCCCAGGAACGGCACGCCGAGTTTTTCAGCCGCCTGCTTCCCGCCTCCATGGGAGAAAATATCCTCGCGCTCCCCGCAATGGCGGCAGACGTAGTAACTCATATTTTCGATGATGCCGAGCAGCGGCACGTTGACCTTCTGAAACATGGACATGCCCTTGCGCACATCGTGCAGCGCGACTTCCTGCGGCGTGGTGACGGTGATGACGCCCGCCAGCGTGACGAGTTGGGAGATGCTCAATTGCGCATCGCCGGTGCCTGGCGGAAGATCGATCAGGAGATAGTCCAGTGGGCCCCAAATGACATCGCGGAAAAACTGCTGAATCGCGCTATGCACCATCGGACCCCGCCAGACGATGGCGGTGTCCTCAGGAACAAAAAACGACATGGAGATGAGCTTGAGGCCATGGCTCTCGGCCGGAAGCAGTTTGCCACCCTGCTGCTCCGGCGGCTTGCGCACGCCCAACATCATGGGAATGTTGGGACCGTAGATGTCGGCGTCGATCAAACCGACCTTGGCGCCGGTGGCCGCCAGGGCGACGGCCAGGTTTGCCGCGACCGTGGATTTCCCGACCCCACCCTTGCCGCTGGCGACGGCGATGATGTGCTTCACATCGGGAAGGAGATTTGGTTTGGCCTGCTCGTGCTGCCCGGGCGCATGGCCCGGTGTATCGTCCGCCATGATGAACCTCGTTCGCGCAGCCTCGTCGGCGCGCAGTACGCACACTCTATACGGCGGCGTTGCTCAGTGACAAGTGGCCAGCGGGTCAATGGCCAGGGGCCGGGTGAAAACAGTCTGCCGGCTAACTCGAGCGTCGCTGCAGGTTGTAGGCCAGACCGAGCTGGGAAAGGGAGAAGACCAGCCACTTCGACGGATCGAAGTTGTACCACTGGGGTCCATTGCGGTAGTCGCGCAGATACATGTGATGGTAATTGTGATAGCCCTCGCCGAACGTAATCAGCGAAACCCACCAGCTGTCCCGGCTGCTGTCCTTTGTGCCGTAGGGCTGCGCGCCCCAAATGTGGCAGATGGAGTTGATGCAAAAGGTCGAGTTCAAGACGAGGAAGATCCGGCACACGCCTGCGAGCAGGAAGCAGCTCACCCCGCCCATCCAGCTGCCATTGACGGCCGCGCCGGCGACAAATGGCAGCGCCAGGCCGGACAGTATGATCGGGAGGTAATATCGATGCTGCCACATAATCAGCGGATCCTTGCGGAGCTTGCCGTCGTATTTCGCGTTGTCATCCGGCGAGGATTTCTCGAACAACCAGCCGCAGTGGCTGTACCAGAATCCCCGCAGGGCATTATACGGATCGTCGTTTTCATCGCAGACAGCGTGGTGACGGATATGGTCGCCGCACCATTTGAGTGCCGAATTTTGCAGCGCCCACCCACCGGCGATGAGGAAGCAAACCTTGACCCATCCCGGAGTTTCGAATGCGCGGTGAGAGATCATGCGGTGGTACCCGACTGTGATGCCGAGCCCCGTGACCATGTAGAGGACGACGAACATCGTCCAATCGAATGCGGTGAAGTCGTAATAATAGGCATAGGCCGGCACCCCGATCATGGCCCCAAGAGTCACGATCGAAAAGATGATGATAGTCGGATAATCACGTGGACGTGTCGCTACCTGCACAGTATCCCTCCCCGACCGGCTTCCGAATGTATTGGATTAGCCTGAATCGATCTCTAATAGATGTCAGAGCATAACAGGCCGGCACCGCTTTTTCAAGTATTTTCAGCGGTGTATACTGACATGACCGGCCTGAACGCATAAGGATATCGATGACCGATCCTGCTGCCGATCTCGAATCCGCCATCCACCGGATTGGCCGCGACCTGGCCAATCGATCTGAGGGCCAAACCCCGTCAATTTTTCAATCCAGCTGGTGGTCCACGTCCCTCCTGGACCTGTGCCTGAAGGATGAGACGTTTAAGGTCCAACTCTTCCGGTTTGTTGACGTGCTTCCCTCCCTGACCAGCGATGCGCAGGTTGCCGCATTGCTGAGCGAATATTTCAGCGACACGACCTTGCCGTCCTCCCTCCAATGGGGGTTGCGGTCGGTTTCGGCGACCGGTGGTTTGGGCGCAAGCCTGAGCGCCAAGGCGATCCGGCACCAGGTTGAACAGATGGCCCGGACGTTCATCGTCGGCGCGTCGATCGAAGAGGCGCTGCCGACGCTCGCGCGTTTATGGAAAGAGGGCCGGGGCTATTCAGTGGATTTGCTGGGAGAGGCGACTGTCAGCGAAAGGGAAGCGGACAGGTACCGTGACCAGTGCCTGGCCGCTCTGACCCAACTGGGCCGCGCGGCCGTCTCGTGGCCGGCCATGCCGCTGTTGGAGCAGGACCACTTCGGGACCGTCCCCCGGGTGCATCTGTCCGGAAAACTTTCGGCGCTCTATTCCCAGGTGGCCCCGATCGATCAGGACGGCGCCTTTCGGGCCGTGGCCGCGCGGCTCCGGCCGTTGCTCGATGCGGCGATGGCTTTGCCGGCCGCGATCACGGTTGATATGGAGCAGGCTGAATTGAAGCCGCTCACGCTGGTGATCTTTATGCGGCTGCTGTCGGAGGAATCCTACCGGGCCTATCCCCATGCCG
>DASWIN010000318.1:0-4458 GCA_036397655.1 Nitrospiraceae bacterium
AAACGATCCCTTCAGGGCAGTTGCAGCAAGTCAGGCTGTCGGAGTCGGACGGCCTGGTGTACGAATACGCAGAATCGTGACGGGTGACGAGTGACGGGGGACAGGCAAAAGAAAAATCTCTTCCGCTCGTCACAGGTCACGCGTCACGGTCTCCCAACAGATGATCGTTGATCAGGGCCGCCAGTTCCGCCGCGTCCAATTTCCCTTCCCGCGTCAGGATCAGCGTTCCCTTTGAGAACAAGTGGGTGGTGGGATAGGTTTCGAACGTGTGGGCCTTCTTGATCTCGCGGCACCGGCCTGGCACGTGCATCTTGGCCTTGCCGATTTTCACGCCGGTGAACCTGGCCGCGGTTTCCTCCAGCACCGGATCGTAGGCGATGCAGGGCTCGCAGGAGGCGATGCCGTAGGCGACAATCGCAGCAGGTGCGCCGATGAAGTCTTTGTAATTCTCGTCGCTGACGTCTTCGACGTTTCCCGCCACTCTCACCACTCCTTGAGCATTCTGAAGAGAGAAATCCAAGAAAAAGGGGAGGGTTCTGTTCGAACACCTCCCCTTTGTCGGTCGCGATTTAACCCAGCTTCTTCAGCGCCGCGAGAATTTCCTTGTCGTCCCGCGCGACCTTGATTTCCTGCACCTTGGCGTAGGCGACCTTGCCGTGCTTGTCCACGATGACCGTGGCCCGCTTGCCGCAGTTCAGGGGCTCGAAGTACAGCCCGTAGTTTTTCACGACGTCACGAGTGAAATCCGCCAGCAGCCGGTGCTTCAAACCCAGGGCGTCGGCCCAGGCCTTGTGGGAGAAGAAACTGTCGGTGCTGATCCCGAACACCTCGGCGTTGGCGCTCTGGAAGTCGGGGAAGTCGTCGGTCAGGCACTTGTTCTCTCCCGTGCAGACCGGACTCCAGTCCAGCGGATAAAACGCCAGGACGACATTTTTCTTGTCCCGGTAGTCGCTGAGCTTGACGTCCTTCTGGTCCTGGTCTTTCAGCGTAAAATCGGGAGCGGTATCTCCCACTTTGATTTCCGGTTTCACATCTGCCATTGCGGCCTCCTTCGTTGGTTAGGGATGGATCACCCGGCCTGAGTGGTAACACGGCCCTTGAAAGCTTGTCAATTGACCAATAGGCCTAGGCTGGACCAGGCCAATACTTATCACAAGATGTTGAGTTCTATGAGTATTTTAGTGCTCGGAGGAGTCCTGCCAGCTGATTTCTCGAAAAGGAAGCGAGAGGCCGGCCGGAGCCGCAGTCCTGTGTCGCTTCACCACGATCGAGAGGCCTATGTTTGGAAGGGAGACGGTCGTCCCGACATTGGGAGAGCGGCCGATTCGGAGCATCTCATCCGCAATACCGGCCAGTGTCTCCAACGTCGGCCGGCCCGGCAGTCCGACCGGTCGGAACACCTCCAATTCGTCCAGCCCGAACTTGCTCAGGCCGAGCGTGTGGAACCACTCCATCAGCGGATCAGGCGAATCGGCCTGTGCCACCGTCACGTGATCCGTCGTACAGAACCGGTCCAGCGGCCGGTCCGTCCAGTCGGAGGGATTGAGATAGGTATGCGTGATCGTATCGTAGGCTGTGCCTTGTGTCAGCAACGCCAGACCCCTGGCGAGACGGGCCGCACAGAGCACAAGGTCGCAGGCCTGCTGCGGCGTCACGGAAGGGCGGAGGATAACCCCGGCGCGGGAATGGCGCCAGTCCAGCCGCTCCGACCAGGAGTCGGCATCGGCTTGAGACAGCGCGATCTGCAACCGGATGTTCCACGGCCCGTGGGTGGCGGTCGCTGGAGCGGCCTCCCCCGGGACTGTGAGTTTCAGCGGCCCGCCATATTCCAGGTCGAACCACATTTGCAATTCGGCAGCTGACGGAACGGGCGACGAGTACCCGACGATGTAAAGAGGCTGTCCGGAACCAGATGGTTTCGGAAGTTTCTTGCGAATCTTCATGGGAGCGTCCGAAAGTCATCAAGTCCGAAAGTCGTAAAGTCTTCAGTTCATTCGGACTTTATGACTTGACGGACTTTCTGACCTGATAGACACGAACCTGGATAGACTTTCCAACTTTCGACTACTCGCCGTCAGGCTTTGTTCTTGCGGGCCTTGCGGCGGTCTTCCGGATTGAGCATCCGCTTGCGGATGCGGGTGCAGGACGGTGTCACTTCGACCAGCTCGTCGGAGCCGATGTATTCCAGGGCGAACTCGAGCGTCATGGGCCGGGGCGGGGTCAGGGTCAGCGCTTCATCGGATCCCGACGCCCGCATGTTGGTCAACTGCTTGGCTTTGCACACGTTGACGTCCAAGTCCTCATCCCGGCTGTTCTGGCCGACGACCATGCCGCGATAGACCTCGACGCCGGGGCTGAGGAACAGCGCGCCGCGTTCCTGCATCATGAACAGGCCGTAGGCGTTGCTGGTGCCGTCCTCGTGCGCGACCAGCGACCCGTGGGGCGCGGTCACGAGCGAACGCTCATCGTAAGGGCCGTACTCCTTGAAGACGTGGTGCATGATGACGGTCCCGCGGGTCTTGGTCAGGAGCACGCCCTTGAGGCCGATCACGCCGCGCGTGGGAATGTGGTACTCCAGGTGCATTTCCCCGGCGCTGCCCTCGGCGTGCACCAGTTTCATGTGCCGCAGCTCGCCTCGCCGCGTGCCGATTTCTTCGATGACCGTGCCCTGGTAATCGGCGGGCACGGAGATGGTCAGCTCCTCGTAGGGCTCCGCGGTGACTCCACCGTCGCGATGGAGAATCACTTCCGGCTGCGAGACCTGCATTTCGTACCCTTCCCGCCTCATCTGCTCGATCAGCACGGCCAGGTGCAGCTCGCCGCGGCCCGCGACCAGGAAGCGGTCGGGGCTGTCGGTTTCCTCCACGCGCAGGGAAACGTTGGTTTCCAATTCCTTGAACAACCGTTCGCGCAGGTGGCGGGAGGTCAGGTACTTGCCCTCGCGCCCGGCGAAGGGGCTCGTGTTCACGGCAAAGGTCATCTGGACGGTCGGCTCGTCGATCTTGACCGGCGGGAGCGCGATGGGATGCTCCGCATCCGCGATCGTCTCGCCGATGCCGATCTCCGGCAATCCGGCCACGGCCACGATCTCGCCCGCCTCGGCTTTGTCCACGTCAATCCGCTCCAATCCGGAGAAGACCGCCAGCTCGGTCACTTTGCCGGGCACCTGCACTCCCTCGCGGGTGATGCGGACGACGTTCTGCCGCTTTGCGATCGAGCCGGACAGGATCTTGCCGATGCCCATCTTGCCCTTATACGAATCGTGGGACAACGCGAGGACGAGAATCTGGAGCGGGGCCTCGGCATTGATGGCCGGAGCCGGCACATGTGCCAGGATCGTGTCCAGCAGCGGATTGATGTCCGTGCCGGGCTTGTTGGCGTCCAGCGTGGCGATGCCGTTGATGGCGGAGGTGTAGACGATGGGGAAATCCAACTGCTCGTTGGTCGCGCCCAGCGCGCCGAACAGATCGAAGGTCCGGTTCACCACGTCGTCAATCACGGCGTCCGACCGGTCGATCTTGTTGATGACGACGATGGCCCTGTGGCCGAGCGCCAGCGCTTTCCGCAGCACGAAGGTCGTCTGCGGCATGGGGCCTTCCTTCGCGTCCACCAGGATCAGCACCCCGTCCACCATGCGGAGCGTCCGTTCCACTTCGCCGCCGAAGTCGGCGTGGCCCGGCGTGTCCACGATGTTGATCTTGACGCCCTGATACATGATGCTCGCATTTTTCGCGCGGATGGTAATGCCGCGTTCACGCTCCTGGTCCATGGAATCCATCATGCGCTCGCCCATGTCGTTGATCTTCCGGTGGACGTGCGTCTGGCGGAGCAGGGCATCCACCAGCGTGGTCTTGCCATGGTCCACGTGTGCGATGATGGCGATATTGCGGATATTCTCCCGCCGGTCGGCCGGCGACCAGTACGTCTGCGGGGAGATGGTCGAACCCTGCTGGTCCATATGGTCTTTCTGTGATCGGGCCAAAAAAAAGACGCCGCGAAAATCCGGCGTCGTAATGCAGTATAGCGGAGGGGGTGTCGAAAAGACAAGCCAAGCGGAATCTGCGCCTGCGGCATGGCCCATGCCTCGGCTTGAGTTTGAACAGGGTGCGCGGTATGGTGGTTCGTGCCTGGTATGCTGCGCCGTGCCCGGCTGTGAGGAACCACGTTGTCGATGCCGCTCAATGATAATCCTACGGAACTGAACACACCGAGCCCCGGCCGCTGGTCCAGGTGGCGTGCGCTGCTGGCCATCGCCGGGGCGCTGATCGTGCTCGGCGCCGGCGCCGTCGCGCTGGTCTTCTGGTGGGCGTCGCAGGGCCTGCCGTCGCTGGAAGCGCTCTCCGAGTATCAGCCCAGCCAGGTCAGCCGTGTGTACTCGGACGACCGCCAGGTCGTCGGGCAATTCTACGTGGAGCGGCGGCTCACGGCCCAGTTGGTCGACGTGCCGCAAGTGCTCAC
>DASWIN010000319.1:0-5433 GCA_036397655.1 Nitrospiraceae bacterium
GCATGGGATACATCGATTGGGACGTGCTACGGGAAGAACTGGGCACATTGAAAAGCTTGATTGATGGACCGACATGCGAGTACACATGGGGGGTCATGGATCTGCTCGGCCTTGAACTCTGGCTCCGACTGTTCATGCAAAAACCGCAATCAGGAACGAGAGAATTTGCGCTGCCTGGACCGCTGGCCGCGAGTACATCAGGAGGCATCAGATGAAACGCAAAACCGCCCGCCGGGCGAAGAAGAAGCCGTACGAGCCGCCCAAGCTGATGGAATACGGCACACTCAGCCAACTCACGCTGGCAAAGGGGGGAAGAAACGCCGACGGAGGCGGAAGACCCCGAAGCAGGTTGCGCAGGAGAGGGGCCTGAGCACCAGGCCGATGCCCATGCGGCGCGACGAGCGTTTCTGCTGGCGGATATACCAGGTGTATGGGCTCAGGTTGCAAAGCGCCTGGCCGCTCCGCTGTCCCCCAGCCAACGGTCATTGCCTGGCCCGCGTCGCGTTGCAGGAAGGCCGTCCCAGGCACGCCGCACGGTTCGCGTCCGAAGGACGCTCCGAGCCGAACGATTGGTTTTACCGCAGGCTGCCGGACGGTGGCGAGTACCTCAGGTGGGACAAGCTGGCCGAGTTTCACGTGTCGCCGGCCGGAATGCGTATCACGGCGCGATCTCTAAACGGTCACCGCAACGATCCTGCCCACGCCTTCCTGCTGAGTCAAACGCTGTCCTTCGCGCTGCTCAAGCGTGGCATCGAGACGCTCCATGCCACCGTCATCGAGTTGGCCGGTGAGGCCGTCGCCTTCGTGGGCGACTGCGGGCATGGGAAGTCCACGCTGGCCGCAGCCTTCCTGCGTTCCGGCGCCAGGCTCCTGACCGACGATCTCCTGGTCCTGGAATTGGATCACGGCATCCAGCCACGCGTTCTCGCCCATCCAGGATTTCCCCGCATCAAATTGTTTCCCGACAGCGCCAGGGCATGGACCGAAGACCGGTCCGCCGGGAAGCCCCTGATGCCCGGCTCGGACAAACTGGTGTTTCCGCTTTCCGCGCGGGCGTATGCAAACGGGCCCAGACCGCTCAAGGCAATCTTTGTGCTCGCAACCCCGGCCGCTGGAGGATCACAGCGGGACGTCTCGATCCGAAGGCTGCCCCGACGCCGGGCATGCCTTGCCTTGATCGCCAACGCCTTCAACCCGGTCATTACCGATCCGCCCAGATTGGCCCGGCAATTCGAATGGGCCGCGAAACTGGCGTGCGCGATTCCCGTCAAATCACTTTCGTACCCGCGAGGACTTCCGCTACTGCCCGATGTGCTCGCGGCCATCCACGCGGATCTTGCGCGATGAAGCTGCCGGACGTTCATCCCTTTCTCTGGACCCTGCTTAGGCCGGAATCCGGGGACGGACATCCGTCACTCGAGCCGGATGATTCCGCCTGGGAAGCCATTCTCCGCGACACGAGCGAGCAGAGCCTGATTACGCTCCTGTATCGAAGCGACCAGGAATCCCATCGGACCCACCGGCTTCCTCCTTCCATGCACAACCGGCTCAAAACGGAAATGGCGCGGCTGACGGCAAAAAACATGCTCCTCACGGCCGAGCTGACCGCCATCCTCACGCGATGCCGGAACTGCGGGCTCGCCTGTGTGCCGTTGCGCGGCCTGGCGCTGGCCGAACAACTGCATGGCCCGGGCGCGCCCCGTCCGACCGGAGACATCGATCTCCTGGTGCGCAGGGCGGACGTGCCGGTGATCGCCGGCATCCTGGCCGCTCTCGGATATGCCGGCATGGAACACAGGCCGGGATTCGCCGGGACCTTTTCGTACACGCTCGAATTCGTCAAGGACCGGCATGGCTGGATCGTCGTCGAGCCCCACTGGACCCTCGCCTATCCCCCGTTTACCGAGGCGCTCGATATGGAGCAGGTCTGGTCCCGCTGCCGAAAGGGTTCGGTCATCGGAATCGACGCATGGCGGCTGAGCGATGAAGATCTACTGGTACATCTCTGCTTCCACATTCTCCACCAGGGAGACAAGACGCCGTTGCTCTGGTGGTATGAACTGGACCTGCTCATCAGGCAAACCCAGGCCTCGCTGAACTGGGACACGATTACCACGACCGCCAAGAGATCCGGCCAGTCACTCCTTGTCTCGGAAGTGCTGGAGGCATTGCGTGAGCGGTTCCACAGCCCGATTCCTCAATCCACGCTGACCAGTCTGGCAGCCCAAAGCTCACGGGCTCCCCTTGCAACTCTCCTGGTGCATGCCCCCGGTCTTAGCGGCAGGGAAGAATTCGCCCAGTTCGTGTCACTGCCGGGCTTCCTTGCGAAGCTGCGCTATGCGCTCGGTCTCTTGTGTCCCGCACCCGACTATATGATCCGCCGATACGGAGTGCGAAGCCACACCCAGCTTGGAATCGCCTACGCCACCCGCCTGCTGCATCTCTTCTGGGAAGGCCTGCGCTGGAGCGGCGCGCTCCTCACCGCCGCATGCTCCACCAAAGCACCCACCATTCGATAATATTGCCGAACGGATCGTCACGTATCGTGCTTTAATCCATCTTTTTTCTTAGCCCGTTCATGGAACATGGTATGATGGGCTACGCACTTGTATTTGTCATCACACTGAGTCTTATTGTCGGTATACATGGACTCATCTTCCCAGCCGCCCAAACCAGGTCCCGATCCTGATCCGCCGGCCCAACCGCCAGGCCCGGCCGGCGATGCCACGATCCGCACTCCGGACGGCGACGTCACGATTCGGACGCCGGGCCCGGTTCCGGCCGGCGATGCCACGTTCCGCCTGCCGACCCAACCACCGCCTGGGCCGACCGGGGATACCACTATCCGGCAGCCGAGCCGACCGGCCGCCGAGCCTGCCGGTGATGCCACCGTCCGCGCGCCGAACCAACAGCCAAATGTGCCGGATGCCGATGCAACGGTCCGCTTGCCGAGCCAACCAGCGGCTCGCACCGCCCCCCCTGTGAAAGCAGCCCCAATCCAATCGTCCCGTTGGGCCAAAGCAATCAAGCCGGCCGTTGCGGCTGCATCCGTCGCTTGTCTGGTGGCCGCCATCGGCTATGCCTTCCTTCTGAATTCCAAGGTCACCCTGGAAACGGTCCAACGCCAGCAAGCCCAGGCGGCCCTGGAGCAGGCGGCCATGCTGGCAGTCGCCATGAAGCAGGAACTGACACAGACTCGGCAGGAACTGGACGAATCCAACCAACGTTTCACCGGACTGGCCGCGCTGAGAGACACGGCCGCCCAGCGCGAGATGGAGATGGAACGGCTGCGCGCGCAACTCGAGCAAAAAGAGAGGGAACTGGTCGCTCTTTACAAGACCGCGTCACCGAAGGATGAAATGCTGATCATGCTGCAATCGTCCAGCGTCCGCGCCCTCCCCCTCGCCGGCACGGCTGCAGCCAAGGCGGCGGGCGGACTGATCCTGTACGATGCGGAACGGAGCAAGGCTCTCCTATACGCCTTCAACCTGCCGGCGCTCCCGCGCGGCAAGGTCTATCAATTCTGGACCTTCACGACAAGGCCCGTCAGCGCCGGGACGTTCAACGCCGACGCCGGCCGCAAGAGCCGCTACCTCGCCCGCGGCCTCCCGGCCAAATCCGGCATTACGAAATTCGCCGTCAGCGTCGAGCCGACGGGCGGCAAGCCGCAGCCGACCGGCGCCTTTTACCTCCAGGGTTCCCTCTAGTTGCTCTCGGCTGATAGGAAGACGGCCGGGCATTCTCTCCGCGCAGGGATGTTCGTGCTCACACTGGTGCTGTCGCCGCTGGAAGCGTACGCGCTTGAAAAATATGGCCGCCCCCTTCCATCCATGGGTGAAGCGGGAGAGGCGAACGGAGCGAGCGACCGGCAGCAGTGGCTGAGAGGCTATCTGCTTACGTCCGTCTTTGCGGAAAATCCGACCTTCGCTGCGCGCCCGAACAACACCGGCTTGGTCGGCCTCAGGCACATGGTTCATCTGGAGACCGACCTGTACAAAGAGTTTCTCCAATTCTATACCGATCAGAATTTTTTCTCGGATCGCCAGGACGGCTGGATCAAGCTCTCGGAATGGGACACGACGTTCGCCTTCACGGGATACTTCCGGCAATGGAACTGGCGGCTGCAGTACGAGCGGGATGCCCCGCTCGATACCTCCGGCCTCACGCAAGCCTATGCCGACGCCGTCGTGAATTACAATTTTGCGCCGGCTAATCAGTACGACTGGTGGCGGCAGCGGTTTCCCCACCAGAACCTGACCTTTTACACGGGTGGCGGCTGGCTGTTCCATAACTCGAGTTTCTTCGCCCGTCCCGACAACACCGGCCGCGCGCTCTTTCGCTATCTCGCCCATGCCGATCTGGACCTCTACAAGAACCGCGTCGTCTTGTTTGCGGACACCAACTGGTTTTCCGACCGGTCGAAGAGCGACAAGATCACGCCGACCGAACTGGACTGGATCGTCGGCCTGGCCCTGCGGTGGAAGAACTACGAGCTGTCCGTGCTCCATGAGCGGGACATGCCGCTCGACCGCGGCGGGCTCATCCAGCGCTACACCGCCATCCAGCTTCGCTATCAATTCGAGTGGCAGAAGTAGCAAGCCGTCACTCGTCATTGGTCAATCGTAAAACGCTGTGATAACATGCCGCGCAATGAGCACAAGTCACGACAACGATCTGGTATTCATGCGGCTGGCGCTGGAGCAGGCCCGGAAGGCGTCTGCGCAGGGGGAAGTTCCCATCGGTGCCCTGCTCGTGCGGGACAATCAGGTTCTGACGCAGGCCCATAACTTCCGGGAGACCTGGCAGGATCCAACCGCCCATGCGGAAATGGTCGCCATCAGGGAAGCGGCGACACAGTCCGGCTCCTGGCGCCTGACCGGCACGACGCTCTATGTGACGCTGGAGCCCTGCGCCATGTGCATCGGCGCCGTCATTCTGGCACGGATTCCACGGCTGGTATTCGGGGCACTGGATCCCAAGGCCGGAGCCTGCGGATCAGTCTTGAATGTGCCGGTGGAGCGGCGGCTGAATCACAGAGTCGAAATAATCGGCGGAGTCCTTGAACAAGAGAGCCAGGAGTTGCTGCAGACGTTCTTCAAGAATTTGCGGCAAGGCGTCGGAGAACAAGCCTGAAACTGTTGGTGTTTCTCCGCTCGCCAAGAACAATGTGGTGGCTTGCGGCTTAGCAAGCTCGGTGGAGAGGTGACTGAGTGGCCTAAAGTGCCGGTCTCGAAAACCGGTGTCGGGGTAACTCGACCGTGGGTTCGACTCCCACCCTCTCCGCCAAAGCGCCGCACAGCCATCCGACTCTCCGTGGAGCCATTAAGGCATGAACAGCCACCCGAAGAGGGTGGGAGTCGAACGAGGGGGATCGCGGGGGAGAGGCTCCCCCGCGTGGGGAGACACGAGGGGGCTGGCCCCCTCAGTGGGAGC
>DASWIN010000320.1:0-4009 GCA_036397655.1 Nitrospiraceae bacterium
CAGGAGAAGTTCAACGCGATCGTCGGCGAGAAAAAAGACAACAGCTGGGGCAGCCAGATCCGCTCCTACGTCTTTCAGCCCTATCAATTGGTGAAAGATCTCAGAACCGGCGTCGAGGTCGGCCAGGTGGACGCGGTGATGGACGGCGACATCGACCAGTTCATCGAAGCGTATCTGAAGCACCAGCTAACGGGCAGCAAAGCGAGTAATGAGTAACGAGTGGTGAGCAAAAACGCGGTCATTTTCGTGACTGTCCAATTCGTCACTCATCACTCATAACTCATCACTATTTTTATGGACGAATTAAACGACCAACGGCAACAGCGGCTCAAGAAGCTCGATACGCTCAAAGGCATGGGCGTCGCCCCCTACGGGACCCGCTTCGAGGTCAAGAACCGCGCCGGCGACCTGATCCGCTGCCATGGCGACAAGCCCAAGGCGACACTCGAACAGGAGCAGGTCGCCTGCACGCTGGCCGGCAGGATCGTCGGCCTGCGGCGGTTCGGCAAGGCCGCCTTTGCCGTACTCCAGGACGGCGCGGACCGACTTCAAATATATCTCAAGAAGGACAATCTGAGCGAGCAGGCCTACAGGGTCTGCGAAGAACTGGACCTCGGTGACTGGATCGGCGTGAGCGGCATATTGTTCCGCACCAAGACCGATGAGTTCACCGTCGATGTGAAGCAACTGACCTTCCTCAGCAAGGCCCTCCGTCCGCTCCCGGAAAAATGGCACGGCCTGACCGACGTGGAAACCCGTTATCGTCAACGCTACGTGGACCTCATCGCCAATCCCCAGGTGCACGGCATCTTCGCGATGCGGAGCCGCATCATCGCCGCCATCCGCGCCTTCCTGATCGACAAGGGATTCCTGGAAGTCGAAACACCGATGATGCAGCCGATTCCCGGCGGCGCCACCGCCCGGCCCTTCGTCACCCATCACAACGCGCTTGCGACGGACCTGTACCTGCGCGTCGCGCCGGAGCTGTACCTCAAGCGTCTGATCGTCGGCGGCTTCACGCGGGTTTTCGAGATCAACCGGAATTTCAGAAACGAAGGCATCTCGACGATCCATAATCCTGAATTCACGATGCTGGAATTCTACGTGGCCTACGCCGACTACACGGACCTGATCACGCTGACGGAAGAACTGTTCGCCCGCCTGGCGCAGGACGTCCTCGGGACGACCGCTCTTGAATACCAGGGGAAGTCCATCAACTTCGCTTCGCCGTGGCGGCGCTGGTCCTGGCGGCAGGCCCTGCTGGAAGTGAATGCGCTCGACAAGGCCGCCTTGACCGACCGGAACGCGGCGACGGCTGCCGCGAAGAAGCTGGGCGTCGAGGTGGAGAAGGACGCCTCTCTCATCGATGTCCTCAACGCCATGTTCGAGGAAACGGTGGAGCCGCAACTGGTCCAGCCGACCTTCATCACCGATTATCCGATCGAGCTTTCCCCCCTGGCCCGCCGCAAGGATTCCGACCCCTCCCTGACCGATCGCTTCGAGCTGTTTATCGCGGGCCGCGAGATCGCCAATGCCTTTTCGGAGTTGAACGATCCCCTGGACCAGCGCCAGCGGTTCGAAGCGCAGGTCGCCAGGCGCGAGGCCGGCGATGTCGAGGCCCATCATCTCGATGAGGATTTTCTTCGCGCGCTGGAATATGCCATGCCGCCCACCGCCGGCGAGGGGATCGGCATCGACCGGCTGGTGATGCTCTTTACCGACCAGGCTTCCATTCGGGACGTCATCCTGTTCCCGCAGCTTCGCCCCGAAAAATAACCATGCCGAACTCGTATGAAATATTCATCGGCCTGCGGTACCTGCGCGCCAAGCGCCGCAACCGGACGATCTCGCTCAACACGGTCGTCTCCGTCACCGGTATCACGCTTGGCGTCGCCGCGCTGATCGGCACCCTGGGCATCATGACCGGATTCAAGGAGGACCTGCAGGCCAAGATCCTCGGCACCACCTCCCACATCGTCGTCCAGGACCGGACCCGCGACAGCATTGCGGACTTTGACGCGCTGGTTGCCAAGGTCGAACAGACTCCGCACGTCGTGGCCGCCACCCCGTTTATCTATCGCCAGGTCATGCTCACGTCACGGTCGGCCGTGCAGGGCGTCATCGTGCGTGGCATTGACCCGAAACGGGAAACCCGCGTGACCGAACTTGGAAAGAACGTCACCTCCGGACGCCTGGACGACCTTGAGTCGGAGCCGGCTCCCGGGGCGGCATCGCAGGAGCTGCGTCCCGCACCGGTTGCGCCAGGGAAAGTCCCCGCCCCCTCGACTCCCGCGGGGATCGTTCTGGGCAAGGAGTTGGCATTGCGGCTGGGGGTCACGGTGGGCGACACGCTGAACATCGTCTCGCCGGTCGGATCGACAGGATCGCTCAGTTCCGTCATGATGACCCCCAAGATACGGACCGTCCGCGTGGTCGCGATTTTTCAATCCGGCATGTACGAATACGATTCGTCCCTCGCCTACCTGTCCCTCACGGAAGCACAGAAGTTCTTCAACATGGGCGCCGCCTCCACGGGCATTGAGGTCAAGGTGGACGACATCTTCCAGGCCGCGGAGATCGCGCAGGCCATCGAACAGTCGCTCGGCTTTCCCTACTGGGCCCGCGACTGGATGCAACTCAACCGCAACCTCCTCTCGGCCCTGAAGCTCGAAAAGACGATGATGTTCCTGCTGCTGGTGCTCATTATCACCGTCGCCTCCTTCAACATCATCAGCACCTTGACGATGATCGTCACGGAAAAGCAGCGGGAGATCGCCATCCTCAAGGCCATGGGCGCGACGCGGCGCGCCATCATGCGCATCTTCATGCTGAACGGGCTGATCATCGGCGTCGCCGGCACGGCCATCGGCATCCCGCTCGGCTATGCCTTCCTCTATTTGATCGAGAAATACTGGACCTTCGACCAGACGGTCTACTACATCGCCCACATCCCCGTGCACGTCCAGGCGCTCGACGTCCTGCTGGTATCCTGCTCCGCCATTCTCATCAGCTTTGCCGCCACCGTCTACCCGTCCCTCCAGGCCGCGAAGCTCGATCCGGCGGCGGCGCTTCGCTATGAATAGCGGCGCCATGATCAAAGTCGTTGTTCTGAAAAAATCCTTCCGGATGAACGGCTATACGCTGAACGTCCTGAACGGCATCACGCTGGACATCGCCCGTGGCGAAATGATCGCCATCGTTGGCGCCTCCGGCGCCGGCAAGAGCACGCTCCTGCACATGCTCGGCACGTTGGACCGCCCGACCAGCGGGAGCGTGCTATTCGACGGACAGGACGTCTTCGACTTGTCCGAGGACGCGCAAGCGGAGTTTCGCAACAAACGGATCGGTTTCGTTTTCCAATTTCACCATCTGTTGCCCGAGTTCACCGCCCTGGAGAACACGTTCCTGCCGGCCTTGATCCAGGACCGGCCCGCGGACGATGCACAAAAGGATGCCACGCAGTTGCTGGCGGATGTGGGGTTGGGCGAGCGGCTGCACCACAAACCGGGCGAGTTGTCCGGCGGAGAACAGCAGCGGGTGGCGGTGGCGCGTGCGCTGATGCAGCGCCCCGATCTGGTTCTGGCCGATGAACCGACCGGGAATTTGGATACGCACACCGGCGATTCGTTGTTTGCCCTCTTGCGGAAGTTGAACAAGGACCGCGGCACGACCTTCGTCATCGTCACGCACAACGACAAGCTCTCCGCCCAGGCCGACCGCATCATCCGGATGGAAGACGGCCGGATCGTCGGCCGGTAGATGGTTTGCCCCTTCCCTCTCTTCCGGATGTTCAAAAAGGTCATCTTTCCACCCGCCCACCCCGCACGCGCCAAGACGCGTGCTTTTCCCGTGGGCGGCCGCAGCAGCGAAAGCCGAGGAGGTACGTACCAAGCTTCGTTTGAGCCGCTCGCTTCGATCACATGCGAGCGGATAATTACTTTGCCTCCAGTAAGCTTCCATCCGTACGTTGAGGCTTTGAGCGATGCGAGAACAAAGCTGGCGGCCTTTT
>DASWIN010000321.1:0-2388 GCA_036397655.1 Nitrospiraceae bacterium
CCATCTATTCCGACGTACCTTAGCTCGATAATGGGCAATGGCAATCGTACCACAGACGCTCGCTAACCCATCGAACGGGTCTTAAAAGTTCCTTGCCGGATAAGGTCGAAGCCAATTTATCCGGATTTCCTTAGCTCGTTCATGGGCAGTGGCGAGTGAACCACAGATACCGGCCGAATAATCTTTTTCCCACTCATCACGCATCATTCATCGCTTTTTACCAGCAGCTCCCGCACTTTGGAAAACGCCTTCGCGCGGTGGCTGATACGGTTCTTTTCTTCCGGCGTCAGTTGCGCCAGCGTCTTGCCGAGCTCCGGAACGAAAAACACAGGATCGTAGCCGAACCCTGTGGTTCCGGCCGGTATGTCGGTGATCATTCCGTCCAGCGAACCCTGCACCACCTCGACTGTTCCATTCGGATCGGCAATAGCCGCCACTGTCACGAACCGGGCATTGCGCCGCTCCCGCGGCACACCGGCCAGTTCATGGAGCAACTTTTTGCAGTTCTCGTCATACGTCGCGCCCTCGCCGGCATAACGCGCCGCATGGACACCCGGAAGGCCACCCAAGGCCTCGACCATCAACCCGGTGTCATCGGCCGCGGCCGGCAGCTTCGTGTATTGCGCGATCGCCACGGCTTTCTTCACCGCGTTGGCCTCGCAGGTTTCCCCGTCCTCCACAACTTCAGGCGCATCGGGAAACTCCGCCAGCGTCCGGATGCGAATCCCCAAATCCTTCAGCAACGCCGCCAACTCCCTGCCTTTATCCGGATTGCGCGTCGCCAGCACGAGTTCCTTAATCACGGTCAAAGGTCACTGGTCATTGGTCAACGGGTTAGGATTCCAGTGGTCGGGGTCTGCTAAAGACCATTGACGCATGACCAATGACACTTTGATTATTCCAAGTCTCCGATCAGTTCCTTCTGCAACTCCACCAGGCTCTTGATCGCCTTCCATCCGAGATTGAGAAACTCATCGAGATCCTTCTTCTCGAAGGCCTGCCGCTCCGCCGTGCCCTGCACTTCCACGAACCGCCCATGTCCCGTCATGACCAGATTCATGTCCACTTCGGCCTTGGAATCCTCTTCGTAGGCCAGGTCCACCAGCACTTCGCCGCCCACGCGGCCCACGCTGATGGCCGCGAGATAATCCGTCAGCGGACGCTTCTTGATCAGCTCCCGCTTCTTCAGCACGCTCAACGCATCGGCCAGCGCGATGAAAGAGCCGGTGATGGCCGCTGTCCTGGTTCCGCCATCGGCCTGAATCACGTCGCAATCGATCCAGATCGTCCGCTCGCCCATGTCCGCCATGTCCGTCACCGACCGCAGGGCCCGCCCCACCAGCCGCTGAATTTCCAGCGTGCGTCCGCCCTGCTTTCCCTTCACCGCTTCGCGCGGCGTCCGCTCATGCGTCGCACGTGGGAGCATGGCGTACTCGGCCGTCACCCACCCGACCTTCTTGTCCCTCAAAAAGGGAGGGACTTTTTCCTCCACGGAGGCGGTGCAGATTACCTTGGTGCCACCCATTTCCATCAGCACCGAACCCTCGGCGTGTTTGATGAAGTTCCGGGTAATCTTGACGGGCCGGACCTCGTCCTTGCGGCGGCCGTCCACCCGATGCAACTGCATGCCGTGGGTCATATCGTGAAACTCCGGTACATCAGCGTGTGGACCGGATTATATAAGGAGGGGCACAGAAAGACAATGAAACCGGAGGATAGCGGTCAACCGTTGCGATCGGGACGATCATCGCGCCGGCGCGCCAGACTAAACCGGAACAGCAGCAGCCCGATGATCAGCACGCCGATTCCCAGTGCGAACACACCCTCGCGTGGAAACACATAGGGCATGGACAAGGCATCGAACAGGCTTCCCATGCGCCTCACCTGCCGCCCGGCTCGTATCCCAGGTTGGGGCCGAGCCATCTCTCGATTTCCGTGACATCCACGCCCTTCCGGCGGGCATAGTCCTCGACCTGATCGCGCCCGATCCTGCCGACTGCAAAATACCTGGCCTGCGGATGGGCGAAGTAGAGCCCGCTGACCGAGCTGGCCGGGTACATGGCATAGCTTTCGGTCAGCCGGATGCCGGTCTGCTGTTCAGCCTGCAGCAGATCGAAGAGCATCCGTTTCTCCGTATGGTCCGGACAGGCCGGGTAGCCGGCCGCCGGACGGATGCCACGGTATTTCTCCCGGATCAGATCCTCGGTGGTGAGCTGCTCCTGCCTCCCGTAACCCCACTCGTCTCGAACCTGCTTGTGCAGGCATTCGGCAAAGGCTTCCGCGAGACGATCGGCCAGCGCCTTCGTCATGATCGAATTGTAATCGTCGTGGTCCTTCTCGAATCGTGCGCAGAGCGCTTCGATTCCAACGCCGGTCGTCACGGCAAAT
>DASWIN010000322.1:0-2837 GCA_036397655.1 Nitrospiraceae bacterium
TGTCTCCCACTGCACCTGCACATCTTGCACCTGCGCCATCGGCGGCCCGATCCTGAGCGAGGCGATCAGACTTTCCACTGCCTGCCGCGCTCCTTCCACCTCGACCGCGACGCGCCCATCGTCGAGATTACGCACCCCGCCGTGCAAACCGTTCTGCGAGGCCGTTCGCTGGGCGAAGGCACGGTACGCGACTCCCTGGACCAGTCCGCTGACCCAGATGCGAGCCCGCACGGAGCCCCCCGCCACCATGACTACCATGCTCGTGGGAACGACGGTGTGAAAGGAATGGGGAAAATTGAAAGCACGCGGGGCAGCATGCGATGGCAGCACATAGAGTCCAACCACATGAGGTGTTTCTCCGCCGGCTCAATTACGCAAACCGATGATAAGCCGGCGGCTCATACGAAGGGCGGTATGGTCGGGGCGAGAGGATTTGAACCTCCGACCCCTGCGTCCCGAACGCAGTGCGCTACCAGTCTGCGCTACGCCCCGACCCTGCCCGTGTGCTCTGTGTTTCTGCCGTCAGGCGAGAGGCTCGACACGCAGTCCGTGCGCGTCGGCGACCGCTTTGCAAGTAACCCGCCCGTTGGCCACGTTGACGCCCTGCGCCAGACCTGGATCGGAGCGGATGGCCCGCTCCACACCGGCGGAAACTAGGCGGACTATATAAGGAAGGGTCGCATTGGTCAAGGCCAAAGTCGAAGTATGCGGCACGATGCCGGGCATGTTGGCCACGCCGTAGTGCAGCACGCCCTTCACCGAATAGACGGGGTCGGAATGGGTCGTCGGCTTCGTGGTCTCCACGCACCCGCCCTGGTCCACCGCCACATCCACAATGACGGCGCCGCGCCTCATCCGTGACACCAGCGCGCGCGAGACCAGCACCGGCGCCTTCGCACCGCGGACCAGCACGGCCCCGATCACCAGATCGGCCTGTTCAATTTCACGCTCGATCCAAGCCTGATTCGACGCAAGCGTCACGATGCGCCCCTTGTAGGAATCGTCGAGATGCCGCAGTTGATCCAGATCGGTTCCGAAGACCGTCACCGCCGCGCCCATGCCGGTCGCGATGCGCACGGCGGCACTGCCGACCGTGCCGGAACCGAGCACGACCACCCTGCCTGGCGCCACGCCGGGGACACCGCCGAGCAGGATCCCCCGTCCTCCGGAGTGCCGTTCCAAAAAATGCGCGCCCACCTGTACCGCCATCCGGCCGGCAATCTCGCTCATGGGAGTGAGCATCGGCACGCGGCGACCAGGCCCTTCGGTTGTCTCATAGGCAATCGCGGTGATCTTCGCTTCGATGAGCGCCTTCGTCAGGTCCGGCAGGGCCGCCAGGTGCAGATAGGCAAACAGCGTCTGGCCGGGCCGGAAGAGCGGCATCTCCGAGATCAGCGGCTCTTTGACCTTGACGATCAGTTCGGCTTCGCCAAATACCTGCTCTTTGGATGCGGCCAGGCGGGCGCCCGCTTTCCGATACTCGTCGTCCGAAAAACCGCTGCCCTCCCCTGCGGACGGCTCCACCCACACCGCGTGCCCGGCGGCACACAGCGCGCGGGCTCCATCCGGGGTGAGGCTCACCCGGAACTCATGGTCCATCACTTCCTTGGGCACGCCGATGATCATTCCGCACCTCTCCTAAAAGGGACGAAGCTCGCGTCCCGTCACGATGGGATAGGCTTCGGCCAGGGTCGAGATCTCCGTCACCTTGATCGAACGGGACAGCCCCTTGTCTTTAATGGTAAAGGTGTTCTGGCCCGTCGGCAACAGCAATTCCCGGAACTCCCGCAGCATGTGACAGCCCTCGATCTTATATTCGAGCCCCCCCACCGGCCCGACTTTCAGATCCAACCCCATCGTACCCGACAGACAGACGTCCGATCGCAGGGGATCGCCGAGGATCGCGGAAACGATCGCCACGGTCCAGGCCACGCCGGCGCTCGGTCCGTCCACCTGTACCCCCTGCAACTGGGTGAAACCGACGGGCAGCGTGAGGTCCACCTTGAGATACCTGGGATCATACTGCACCGCCTTGGCGGCGGCATAGGCCGCCGTGCCAAACGCGGTTTTCGCATCTCCACGAAAATGGGAATCTGTGGAGAACATCGGACCATTGCCGCCCGGCAGGTGGCTGACCGCCACATGGACGAGGGTGATGTCGCCCTTGTTCGGAATGGACAGGCCCTTGGCCTTGAGTTGCGGCGGCAGATCGCTGACAAGCAGGGAGGGGATGGACCGCGTCGTCGCGGGAAACGGCTCCGAGGATTTCCTCGGCTCCGTCCGTGGAACAGGCAGCAGATCGGGATCCGCCGGGGCCAGGGCGCCGGAGGCCGGCGCATCCGGAGAGAGCCCCCGCTTCATATGCTGCAGGTCCGTCTTGTAGTCGCCCTTGCGGCAGCCCGGACCCCCGTGATCGCTGAACCTGACGCTGCCATCCGCCTGCTTGCAGCGAAAGAGTTCCTCCTCCGCCCTCGCCTGCGGCGCCAACGCCAGCAGCACACCGACCATGACGATCATGCATTGACGGGTGGCCATCGGCAGCGCTGCACTCCCTTGACCAAGTATATAACAGAACGGCCCCGCCGGTGGCCGCGCTAGACACTTTCAAGAGCCGTCGTGTAAGATGCTCCGCGAACCGAGGATCGACGCGATGCCAGACTCCAACGCTCCCATGCCGTCCGTACGGTGCGATGCCTGCGGCGCCGACCGCGGCCCGCTGATGAAACTGTCGCTGGGAAAGGATTTCTTCGGCCGGACCTACGACCGCCTCTCCCCCTCGTCGGATGCCAGTCCCAAGTGGTATTGCGAATCCTGCTCGATGCAGAAAAATCTGCAGC
>DASWIN010000323.1:0-3227 GCA_036397655.1 Nitrospiraceae bacterium
GTCGAGACGCCGACCGCGCCTGAGCGGGCCGCAAAGGACGACATCACGCGCCCGATCGCTGCCCCACACTCCCGGCAGGCGGTCAGGACCGGCTCCGACACTCCTTGGATATATTCCTTGCGCCGTGTACAGGCCGGCTTCTGAAGGCATTGTTCGGCGAGATATTCGTAAATGGGCATAGCGACAACGATGCACGCGGAACGCTGAACGATGAATAATCTACAGAAGGATTATTTCTTCGCCGGTGCCTCAGATGCAAGAGGCTGGTCCATAATTTTGAACTGCATCGTCCCCACCTGATTGGCCGCGTGAAACGGCTGCTGCCCCAACGGCGTGATGAAGACTTTCACCAGATAATCGCCCTTCGACCAATTGCCGTCGGCCGGCTTTTTCAACTCCAGATAGCCGTAACGTTCATGCCCCGGCACTTCGAGCGTGTCTCTGCCGGCCGGCTCCGCCGCCGGCTTGCCACTCTGATCCAGTAGGAACCACAGCGCGCTGAACGAGGCCGGGTCTTCCAGAGGGGCCACTTCAAACACGATGTAGACTGCCGGCGCATCGGGCGCAAACACCGTCGTGCCCGGATCGATCGCCTTGAGACGCGGGTCCTGCGTGTACCATCCCTTGCGGCCGAAGCTGTCCCATTCAACTTCATAACCTTTCGCCATCTGGATGGAGACGAAGATCGATTGCGGTCTGCCTTTTTTCTGGTCATTGAAGGAGGGGAGCTGGTTAGGATCGAGGTCACCGGTGTTGCTCTGTTCCTTCGGTGCCATCGAATCGCGGGCCGATCCCACAGCCGGCGCCAAGAACATGAGGGCTCCCAGCAACATTGCGCCCGCCGGCATGACACTCTGCATGGCCCTGGTCGACTTTCCAGTAAAGAGGCTCATGGTGCACCTCCCGATGGAATGCCCCGCATTCGCTCGCGCATTCGGATCACAAATCCAGCCTACTGCAAGGCTTCCGGCGAATGCAACCGCAAGGGGGGAACCGGCGCGGAGGCCGTCTGCTAGCCCACTTTATTCATGGCGGTTCGTGACGAAACCGACGAGACGCCAGGCGAGACGGGCGCGTGGAGCGCCGAGAAGCCGAGTCGTACTTGAACAGTACGTCGAGGCCACGAGGGGCGAGCCCGCCCGGTGGCATGCCGCACCGCCGCATGCCAGTGCGTCGCTCCCGCGCTTGCGAGGTCGAGCGCCATACGTTTGGTCTTGGCGCGAGAGTAAAACACCACAATGATTCTGTAGTTTCTTGGGATTTCCATTCCGCGGTTGCAGTAGAAGCGTTCATGGATAATGTGGGCTATAATGCGCGTGTGGCCGATGGACCTCCCACGCAGGACTCCCCAGGCGAACGGAGCCGCCGCTACGGCATCCGGGACGGCGCCTTCCAAGCCGTCATGCAGGGCGGCGGCGAGCAATACCTTTCGGCCTTCGCGATCCTGCTCCACGCCACGCCGCTCCAGGTCGGGTTGCTGTCAGCCCTGCCGCAACTGGTGGGCACCTGGTCCCAACTGCTCTCGGTCAAGGCCCTGAACCGGTTCCAGCACCGCAAGGCTGTCATGCTGACGGGCGCAACCGGGCAGGCCCTGTCCTGGCTGCCGTTGCTGGTGCTGCCCCTGTTGTCTCCGACCTACGGCCCCTGGATCCTCATCGCCTGCACGATCGCTTACTTCGGCCTGGGACATTTTGCCCTGCCGGCCTGGAACAGCCTAATCACCGACCTGGTCAGCCCCAACGAACGGGGGGCGTATTTCGCGCGGCGAAGCAGGGTCATGACGGTCCTGAGCTTCTCCGCCCTCTGCACCGCCGGCCTCATCCTGCACACTGCGGAATCCCATGGGCGCGCCTGGGCTGGATTTGCGCTGATCTTCCTGGCCGCTTCGACCGCGCGGTTGCTGTCCACCCGGTACCTGAGCCGGATGGACGAATCCGAAGCGCCGTCCACACGCGAGGCAGCGTTCCGCCTGCTCGAATTCCTGCGCCACGAGCGGAGCGTCAACTACAAGCGTTTCCTCTGGTTTTCCGGACTGATGCACGCCTGCGTCCTGATTTCCGGCCCCTACTTCGTGATTTATCTGCTTCGGGACCTGCAGTATTCGTATTGGATGTACGCCTCATGGCTGGCCGCCGGCGTCCTAGGCCAGTTTCTCACGTTGAAACCATGGGGACAGCTCAGCGACCGTTACGGGAACAAGAAACTGCTTGTGGTGACCGGCCTGGCCGTCCCGTTCCTGCCGATGCTGTACCTGTTCGGCACGAGCGTCTGGTATCTGGTAATGGTCAATCTTCTGGGCGGCATGGTGTGGGCGGGGCTCGCGCTGGGCCTGCAGAACTACGTGTTCGATACCGTCCATGCCGAGGACCGAGCCAAGGGCGTGGCCGTAGCGAGCACGATCAATGCCATGGGATGGTTTGCAGGGGCGATGCTCGGAAGCTGGCTGGCAACGGTGGTGCCGGCCCAGTTCAGGCTGGCCGGAATCGAATGGTCGCTCGCTTCAAATCTCCAGGCGGTCTTCTTTATTTCCGGAATCCTGAGGCTGATCGTCTCGCTCGGCCTCCTGCGAACGTTTCATGAGGCCCGTCCGGTGGAGCCGATCACGCACCGGCAGCTCTTCACCAAGCTGCCGTTCGTCAAACCGCTGACCGACGTGCTGGCCGGCCGGGGGAACCGTCAGTGAAGGGAAAAGAAGTCACCGGTCATCGGTCAATAGTCAATGGCAGGAAGCTCTCGGTCCCCGCCATTGACTGATGACTAGTGACCGTTGACGTTACTTCTCCGCCTGCGCCCCCGCACCGTGACCCCCCTCGTCCTGCTTCATCTGGTCGAACATCCGGTCGGAGTCGGATTGCACCTGTCGCTGCGACGGCGTCGGCGCCACCTTCTCCTCCGCGCAGCCGGCCACACCCAGCCAGATCATTGCAACCATAGCGGCTATCCAGGGTTTCATGCTGACCTCCATACCGACATAGCGCACTTCGCGTGAGCCGGCAGCTCTGTTGCATTTCATCGTAACTGGCGCCGCCGGAGAAAACCATCACGTGTTTTGCTGGATATTGTTCCGGCCCAACATAACCTCCGACATGCTGAGTTACTGGAACGCGCGGCGAAGGTCGGCTACGGTCTGGGCCACGCCCCGGTCCAGCGCAGCCCGCAGCCGATGGCTCATTTCAGGATCGCTGAAAAAGTGCGGGGTCGGGAGATACGCCTGCGCGATCGGCACC
>DASWIN010000324.1:0-2633 GCA_036397655.1 Nitrospiraceae bacterium
TCCTCTCCCTCTATCGCCAGATGCTCCTGATCCGCCGGTTCGAAGAAAAATCGGCGGAAATGTACGCGCTGGCCAAGATCGCCGGGTTCCTCCATCTCTACATCGGCGAAGAAGCCGTCGCCGTCGGCGCGATCGCCGCGCTGCGGCCGGACGACTACGCCATCAGCGCCTATCGCGACCACGGCCACTGCCTTGCCAAAGGCTCGGACCCCCGAGCGGTCATGGCCGAGCTCTTCGGCAAGGCGACCGGCCTGTGCAAGGGAAAGGGCGGATCCATGCATCTCATGGATGCCGAACGGCGGTTCATGGGCGGCTACGCGATCGTCGGCGGTCACCTGCCGCTCGCTGCCGGGCTGGCCTTTGCAGCCAAGTACAGGAAGAGCGACCAGGTCGTCCTTTGCTTTTTCGGCGAGGGAGCCCTGCCCAGCGGACAGACGCACGAAGCCCTCAATCTGGCCGCGCTGTGGAAACTGCCGGTGATCTTCATCTGCGAAAACAACCGCTACGCGATGGGCACGCCGATCACCAGGGGAATCGCGCTCTACACCGAGATCACCGAAACCGCGCGCTCCTACGGGATCGAGGGCGAGGAGGTGGACGGCATGGACGTCCTGGCCGTCCGCGACCGGATGCGTGACGTCGTCGCGAAAGTCCGGTCATCGCCGCGCCCGTATTTCATCGAAGCACGAACCTACCGGTTCATGGGCCACTCGATGGCCGACCCGTCCCACGGCCATTATCGGACCAAGGATGAAGTCGAGGCAGAGCGGAAACGCGATCCCTTGTTGCGGCTCCGGCAGACCATGCTCGAGCGGAGCGCCGCCACCGAGGCCGAGTTTGACCTTATGGATCGCGACATCGAGGAGGTCGTGGATCAGGCCGTGCGGTTCGCCGATGAAAGCCCGTTCCCGGGCCCGGACGAGTTGCACCGGGACGTCTACGTCGAATAGGGCGCATGATGCTCATATCCTACCGGGAAGCCCTGAACCAGGCCATGCGCGAAGAAATGCGGCGCGATGAACGGGTGTTTCTCATCGGCGAAGAGGTCGGCTATTATCAGGGCGCCTTCAAGGTCAGCAAGGGATTCGTCGAGGAATTCGGCCCGGAGCGGGTGCTGGATACGCCGATCACGGAGGCGGGATTCACCGGGCTGGCCATCGGGGCGGCCATGGCCGGCCTGCATCCCATCGTCGAGCTCATGACCTTCAATTTCGGCATCCTGGCCATGGACCAGATCGTCAACAACGCCGCCAAAATCCGCTACATGTCCGGCGGGCAGATCTCCGTTCCGATCGTGATTCGCGGGCCAGGCAGCGCCGCCCACCAATTGGGCGCCCAGCATTCGCAAAGCCTTGAGGCCTGGTTCTGCCACGTGCCGGGGTTGAAAGTGATCGCGCCGGCGACTCCGCATGACGCCAAAGGATTGCTGATCAGCGCGATCCGGGACCCCAATCCCGTGATTTTCATCGAGGCGCAGCTCCTCTACGGAACCAAGGGGGAAGTCGGGGACGGCGCCTACGCGATCCCGATCGGAAAGGCCGAGGTCAAGCGCGACGGAACAGACGTGACGATCGTGGCCTATTCCAAGATGCTGCTGGTCGCGCTCGAAGCCGCCGACGCGCTCGCGGGCGACGGCGTGCATGCCGAAGTGGTCGACCCCCGCACTTTGAAACCACTGGATATCGACACCATCGCCGCCTCCGTCAGGAAAACAGGACGTCTGGTCATCGTCGAGGAAGGCTGGAGGTTTGCCGGGTTGGGCGCCCAAATCGCCGACAGTGTCAGCGGGGCGGCCTTCGATTATCTCGACGGTCCCATCGTGCGCGTCACCGGCGAGGATGTCCCCATGCCCTACACGCGGCCGTTGGAAGACGCCGCCATCCCGGATAGTGCCCGCGTCGTCAAGGCCGTCAACCAGATGCTGCACCGTCCGTCATAACCAAGGAGAGATGCCGATGTCCGCACAACCGCGCCATATCGTGATCACGGCAACGCTGGTCCGGCTGTATGTCTTCCTCGCCCAGCATCTGGACCGGTGTCTGGACGAGGCGGCCCGCCACTCCTTCCCGGAAAAAGAGTTGCAGAGCCATCTGGCAAAAACCCGGGAAACGCTGGCTGAAATTCTCCTGGTGAACCGCGTCGTCAAGGATAAGGTGGAGCAGGAATGCGAACACATCCTGTCGCTGGGCGCCGCGTGCATGAAAGGGGGCCAGGGCAAGGCCGCCGCACTGGAATCCGTCAAGGCCGAGCGGGCCATGTTGCAGAACAAGACGATCGCCCTCAGCGATCTGCTGGCCGTCTTCCGCGCCGAGGAAGTCTCGCATTAGGGGGCCACGTGCCGGACTTCGTCGAGAAACACCAATTGGCCGGACTGGATGCACAGGAGCGCGGGTTCAACCGCGTGGTGGAGCTGGATCGTAACGGAGGCACGTACCGCGCGATCCTTCGATACGAGACCGTGCAGATCGCCGCAGACGGCGGCGCAACCGAAGCGGAGGCGCTTCAAGAATTAATCCGGCAACTCCACGCCCACGGCTACGCCCAGCTCCGCAGCCAGATGAGCTTCCGCGGCAACACCTATTGCGGCAGCCGCGAACCGTGGATCGAATATCCTGATCCGGAACGCCCGGCCG
>DASWIN010000325.1:0-2131 GCA_036397655.1 Nitrospiraceae bacterium
CCGGACCATGGCGCACGGCGATACGAGGCTGATCCCGATAGAGTTGCAGGAGACGATTCTGCCGTTCCGGATCGAATCATTCTCCCTGCGCGAGGACTCGGGCGGGGCGGGCAAATTCCGCGGCGGTCTCGGCTTCCGCAAAGTCTACCGCGTGCTCGCGCCGTGCTACCTGCAGACCAACCTGGACCGGACCAAATGCCCGCCCTGGGGCGTGCGCGGGGGCAGGGACGCGTTGCCCGGTCGCGTCACCATCATCAAGCCCGACAGCCGCCGGATCGAAGCCTGCAAGGTGAAGGGTCATGCGCTTGCCGAAGGCGATCTCGTAGTGCTCGAGACGGGCGGCGGTGGCGGTTACGGCCCGCCCTCCGGGCGGGCCCTGGAGGCAATCCAGCTGGACCTCGTCCGTGGCTATGTGACGCCAGCCGCCGCCGAGCGCGACTACGGCGTGACCGTCAAAAATGGCAAGGTCACACGCTAGCAGGGGAGGACCGGAGATGGCCGCCGCTCGGAGGATAGCCAGGGCGCGCAAACCGGAAACCTATGCCGCGGCCGTGCGCCGCAGGCGCCGCCAGTTCCGCAAAGTCCTTAACCGCAAGAAACTCACGGTGATGCCGGGCGGGTTCAGTCCCGTCTATGCCCGCATTGCCAAGGAGGCCGGGTTCGAGTGCTTCTTCGTCGCCGGCTCGCAGATGTCGGCCTACCTGCTCGGGGTGCCGGATCAGGGGATCATCGGCCTCCGCGACGTCGTCGATCATGCACGCCACTGCGCGGCGCAGGCGGATATCCCGATCCTGCTCGATGTCGATACCGGCTTCGGCAATGCCGTGAACGTCCACTTCACGGTCAAGGAGGTGATCCGCAGCGGCGTTGCCGCCCTCCAGATCGAGGACCAAGAGGCGCCGAAGAAGTCGGGCACCCTGGCCGGGCGTCGCTGCATTTCGATCGATGAGGCCGTGGGCAAGTACCGCGCGGCGGTGGCGGCGCGGGACGAAACCGATCCCGATTTCGCCATTTGCGCGCGATGTGACCTGTTGGGAGCGGAAGGCGGGTCCTTCGAGGAGGCGGTGGAGCGCTGTATCGCTTATGCGACGGACGGCGGGGTCGATCTCGTTTGGCTCAATTCGGTTGAAACCCGTGAGCAGATCGCCGGGGCGGCGAGACGCATCCCGGCCCCGCTCCTGGTCATCTGGGGCGGCGGCGATCCGGCGCCCACGCTCAAGGAATACGAACGCCTGGGAGCGCGGATCGTGCTCTACCCTACCGTCGCCGCCAATGCCGGGCTCAATGCCGCCTGGCACGTGCTGCACGATCTCAAGGAGCGCGGCACGGTAGCGCTCGACGACCTGGCTGCCCGCACCAATGCCAGCAAGTGGGGGCGGACCGAGGTCCGGCGTCTCCTCGGGATCGACGGGATCCGCGGTATCGAGCGCAGATTCCTCACCGAATCGGCTCAGCGCAACTATGACGAGACGTGGGGCCATGTGGGGATGATGGCGCGTACGGGCAAGACGCCGCCCCCGAAAACGGCGGGGAGGAAAGGCCGGCGGGCGAAGAAAAAGAGCAGGACATCAAAGGCGTAATTCGGCAAAACATAGTTTCCTAAAAGGGGGATTTAGCGGCCTCCCATTTTTTGGTAGGTTTTGACACTAAATGCGGACGACGATTTCCGGGAGTATAGGGGCACAGGAGAGACGGATATGACGCCGGAGGAAAACGAATATCTGACAAGCGTTGGGCCCGGCACACCGGCAGGGGAGCTGCTGCGCCGCTACTGGCAGCCGATCGCGGCATCGGCGGAACTAACCGATGAGAAGCCGATCCGCCGCGTGCGCTTGTTGGGCGAGAACTTGGTGCTCTACCGCGACACCACGGGGCGCCATGGGCTAGTTGCCGAACAGTGCCCGCATCGCCGTGCCTCGCTTGCCTATGGCCGCGTCGACGATGAAGGCATTCGCTGCCCGTATCACGGCTGGAAATACGATAGCACCGGCCGCTGTCTCGAAACTCCGGCCGAGCTCAAGGGCAGTACGCTTCGAACAAAAATCCGCACGACCGCCTATCCGGTGCAGAAGTTGGGCGGCATCCTGTTCACCTATATGGGGCCGGAGCCGGCCCCCGCCCTGCCGCGCTG
>DASWIN010000326.1:0-4789 GCA_036397655.1 Nitrospiraceae bacterium
AGTTCGCCCGCATTGACTCCAAAAAACAGCGACTCTCCTCCGATGTCGGCGGTCGTAAGCTTTGTGTACAACCCCCGTGCCGTCTCGCCTGCCGGCAGCGTGACGGTCATGGAGCGGTCCCAGACGCGGTGCGTGCCCGCAAGGATGGACCCATTGGTAAGATTGACGAGTTCGACCGAGCGGGTGCAGGCACTGAGCAGGAGCATGAGCAGCAAATGAGCGAGTGCGATGCCTGCAGGAGCCGGTCCGACATTGACCGTTCTACTGCGGCAAACGATCTGCGGCCATCTGCGTCGTTCTCGGCCCAAAAAAATCCTCACTGTATTCCAGCGAATACACCTCCGGTTTTTTCGGGCCTGCGGCCTTGCATCTGGCCGCACCTCCTTTGCCTCATCACGAGCGGCAATGCCGGACAGGCTCCTAGCCGATGACAATGGCGCCGCCGCGGGCATCCCGCGTGTCGCCGAACATCGTCACGACGCCGGCAATGCGGCAGAGGTGGGAGGTGATCTCCAGGAGCTGGCCTTTATGCGTATAGAGCTTACCCTCGAGAATCTGGACTTTCTCGCGGTCGGTTGCGCTGGCTTCGAGTACCGCGTCCCCTGATTCCTTGTCGACCAGCTTCAGCCAGGGGGCGCCGCCGTAGAGCGACGGCGATGCGGCGGTCGCGCTGAACGCAAAGCGATCGTCCACGTTGAATTTCCATTCGTTGCGGCGGAGGTGGGCGACCTGGCGGCCCGAGGCGTTGTACAGATCCACCGTCAACAAGAGCTGGTCGTTTTCGGACAGGAACTCCAGCACGATTTGCTCCTTGCCGTGGATCGCCAGCACGCCGTTGCTGTTGCGAAAACTGTTCGATCCGATCGTCAGGTCCATCCGTCGTTCCTACCCCTTGATGTTGCCGATCGGGCGCAGCTCCGCCACTTTCCTGGTGATGCCGGCGGTGTCGACGGTTTCCACGACGTCGGAGATGTTCTTGTACGCGAAACCGGCTTCCTCTGCCAGCCCGCTCATCGACACCGCTTTGACGATGATGCCCCGCTGGGCCATCTGTTTTTGCAGTTGCTCGCCGCGCACCGACCGCTTTGCCTGCGCGCGGGACATCGTCCGACCCGACCCATGCATGGTCGAACCAAAGGTCTCACGCATGGCTCGATCGGTGCCGACGAGCACGTAGGAGCCGGTTTCCATGGACCCTCCGCACATGACCGGCTGCCCGGTTTCCCTGTAGATCTCCGGGAGCTCGGGCCTTCCAGGTCCGAACGCCCGCGTCGAGCCTTTCCGGTGAACGACCAGTTCTCCTTCGGGGTACCGCTCGACCTTGGCGATGTTGTGCGCCACATCATACACGATGTCCATGCCGAGGGACTCGGCAGGCTGACCGAACACCGTGCTGAAGGCTTCCCGGATTTGATGGGTGATGACCTGCCGGTTCGCAAAGGCGCTGTTGGCGGCGCAGTTCATGGCTGCGAAATAGTCCTGTCCCTCCTGCGAGCGAAACGGCGCGCAGGCCAGTTGCTGGTCTTTCACGGAGATGCCGTGTCGCCGCATGGCTTGTTCGAACACCTTGAGGTAATCGCTGGCGACCTGATGACCGAATCCGCGGGAACCGCAATGCACCATCACGACGATCTGATTGCGGCCGGTGATTCCGAGCGCGGCCGCAGTCGGCTTGTCGAAGATCCGGTCGTCGGCGGCCACCTGGACTTCCAGGTAATGATTGCCTGATCCGAGAGTGCCGAGCTGGTGGATGCCCCGTTCGACGGCATAGTCGCTGACTTTCGAGGAGTCCGCACCGGGAATGCACCCCTGTTCTTCGATCCGTTCCAGATCATGATGCCATCCGTAGCCTCGTTCAACGCACCAGCGGGCGCCGTGGCGCATGACCTCGGCGAAATCCTTCCGGTTCACGCTGACGAACCCTCGTGAGCCGACTCCGGCGGGAACGCGCCGGAACAACTCCGTCATGAGGAGCTCGAGGCGGGGCGCCACATCGGCCAGCGTGAGGTCGGTTCGGATCAGCCGCATGCCGCAGTTGATGTCGTAACCGACGCCGCCGGGAGAAATCACGCCTGTATCACGGTCGAAGGCCGCGACCCCGCCGATCGGGAACCCGTAGCCCCAGTGACCGTCCGGCATGCAGAGGGCGTACCGCCGGATGCCCGGCAGGCAGGCCACGTTGGTGACTTGCTCGAACACGCCGCGATCCATGCTCGTCAGGATCTTTTCCGTGGCGTAAATGCGGGCCGGGACCAGCATCCCGGGCTTCTCGGATGCGGGGATCTCCCAAATCTGGTCCGAGATCCGGTTGACAGTCATGTCTGTTTGCAGGGGCATCGCTAAATATCCATGACGACTGTGGCGACCCAGGTGCCGTTGTCCTCCCGGACCTCGTACCGGTGTTTTGTAATGGCCTTGATATCGGCCCGCAGGTCATGACGCGCGGGGTCAATGGGCGCTCCGGTCAGTCTGCCCTCCAGGTGCCAATCCCCGTCCGCCTGATTGCTCGACACGACGCAGTCGCCGTCCCGAAAGACCATTCGCTCGGCATCCTTGATGTAGACGATGTCGGAAAGCCAGTCGAATAAGAGGCTTGCCAGGCTGGGGTCGTGCCGCGTGACGGTCTTGGTCAGCGCGGGATCAACCGTCCGTGGATCGGCCAAGGTTTCGATGACGGCCGTGGCCGATGCGGTAAACAGTTCGGAGGGGCTGTTCCCGCGGGCTTCGAATGCTGAATCGGCCAGCGCGATGTCTTCCAGAAACCGGAAGGACGAGGTCATGGCGCGCCGGTGCGACGCTGGGGACGGTCAATGATCGCACGGATCCGCGCAATGCCTGAAATGGCCGGGGCCAATGGATTCGGCACTTTTCCCTTCCGCAGCATCGCCAATCCAAGAGGGAAGATGCTGAAGATCCGGCGCAGATTGATTCCGATGATCTTGAGCGGCATCAGCGCTTCGTTGAGCCGTCCGTGTTGCCGGATCAATTCTGTGAATCCGGTGATGTGGCGCGCGCCGCCGGTGGATGTCAGGCCGGCCTCAAGCGCCGCTCGCCGCAGCCGGATGATGGCCTCCATGGGCCTGACGTCCTTGGGACAGACCTCCACGCAAAAGTTGCAGCGCGTACAGTCCCAGATGCCGTGCTCCTGCTCCAGCACGGCCAGGCGGTGCCGTTTGGAACCGGCAGGTTCACGCGGGTCTTCGAGAAACCGGTCTGCCTTGGCCAGCGCGGCCGGTCCCAGGAAGCCGTTCGAGACTTCGTGCACGGTGCAGGCGGCGACACAGGCCCCGCACATGATGCAGGCATCGACATTATGGAACTGGTAGCTTCCCGGAGGCAGCAGGCGCTGGAGCGAACCGGCATGAGTCTGGTTCTTCGGATCCGGTGCGAGCCAGGGCGTGATGTCCAGAACCTTCTCCCAAAACGAGGACATGTCGACCACGAGGTCCTTGATGACCGGCAGGTTTCGAAGCGGTCCGACGGCCACTGCGCCGTGCCGTTCCCATTCCTTTCGGACCGAGGTGCGGCAGGCGAGTTTTTCCGAACCGTTGATGTCCATCGCGCAGGAGCCGCAAATCGCCGACCGGCAGGAGTAACGGAGGGCCAGGCTGCCGTCCTGCTCGTTCTTGATGCGGATGAGCGAGTCGAGGACGGTCGCCCCCCGTCCGACGTCGAGGCGGTATTCCTGCGTACAGGCTTGGGAGTCGATCTCTGGATTGAATCGTCGGAGGAAAAAGGTCAGGCGCATGGATTACGCATGCGGGAAGCTAACAAGCGTGCAAGCTGACAGGCTGACAAGTCCTTTCGTGAGTGAGCCCGCGTCTTCACGTGTCAGCTTGGTTCCTGTCAACTTGTCAGCCATCCAGTTCAAAAGTCTTTGGAAAATTCGTCAGGTTGCGGCAGCCGTCCCTGGTGACCAGCACCATGTCTTCGATCCGGACGGCGCCAAGCCCGGGATAATAGAGTCCCGGTTCGACGGTTACGACCTCCCCTTCCTGCAGGATGGACCCATTGCGGCTGATGCGGGGGTGTTCGTGAATGTCCAAACCGACGCCATGGCCTGTGCCGTGGAAGTACCCCTGCATGCGGCCGTTCACGAGGCCTGTCGCATAACCGGCCTTGTCGAACCGGTCGCAAATGCCCTGATGGATCTTCGTCCCGTCCGCTCCGGCCCGGACCCTGGTGATGGCCTCTTCCTGCGCATCCTTCACGGTCTGATAGAGTCGTTTGAGCCCCGGCGAGGCGGTGCCTCGCACCACCGTGCGGGACATGTCGGCGAAATAGCGCGTGGCGGCTGACCGGGGAAACACGTCGAAAATAATGCTGCGATGCGCCGGGAGCGGACCGCTTCCCTCGTCGTGCGGATCGCAGGCCTGGTCGCCTCCGGCCACGATGGTGTGCTGCGCCACGCAATCCAGCTCCATCAGCCTGACATTGATGAGTTTCTTGATCCGCTCGGACGTCAGGGGCGCGCCGTGCAGCCAGAGCACGTCGGCGTGGATATCCGCGTTGCGAAGCGCATCGTGGGCGCCGGCGACGGCGGATTCGGTGGCGCGCTGCGCGTCCTCGATGCAGCGGATTTCCTCGACTGTTTTGACCGCCCGACGCTCGTAGAACGGTTCCTTTTTGGTCTCCAATTGATAGCCCAACGCCTGCAATCGGGCGGCGTGTCCGAAGGGAAAGTTGGCCGGCACCAGCAGCTGTTTGACGCCGTAGTCCTGCAGCACCAGATGCAGCACATCCACGGTGCCGGGGGCCGAAAGCCCCTGCGCCCTGGCGCGTTGTTCC
The DNA here is from genome assembly GCA_036397655.1 of Nitrospiraceae bacterium. GTDB lineage: Bacteria > Nitrospirota > Nitrospiria > Nitrospirales > Nitrospiraceae > 2-02-FULL-62-14. The sequence goes on from DASWIN010000326.1 coordinate 4,789, forward strand.
A
>DASWIN010000327.1:0-3671 GCA_036397655.1 Nitrospiraceae bacterium
CCAACCGGATCGATCCGGCGTCCTGGCGGCTCAGCGTCAAGGGGCTGGTCGCGCGCGAACTCAGCCTGAGTCTGTCCGATCTCGCGCGTTTCGAGGAAGTCAGCGTCACCGCGGTCGTGCAGTGCAGCGGCAACGGCGCGGGACCGTTGGGCGCCGGCCTGATCCCGCCGCCGCGCAACTTCACGTGCGGGTCCACGATGAAGGATATAACGGACGGACAATTGTTCTGGGTCATCAAGCACGGATCGCCCGGCACCGGCATGATGCCCTTCTCGGGCCTCTCGGACGACGAGGTCTGGCAGCTCATTCACTATCTGCGCAGTCTGGCGAGATGATGATGCGCGATCGCGATGACGGGTCGGTGTCGAGGCGGCGGTTCATGCAATGGGCCGCCGCCTCGCTGGCTGCGGTCGTGTCGGGCTTTCCGTGGAAGAGGGGGTCGGATTGCGCGCATGCGGCCGACAAGCTGGTCACGAAAGTCAGCCGGCCCTTCGATGCGGAAACGCCGGTCGAGGCCTTCGCGTCATGGATCACTCCGAACGACCGGTTTTTCGTCCGCAGCCATTTCGGGCCGCCTCCCTCCGACCGGATGGATCCGTCGTCCTGGACATTAAACGTCAAGGGGCTGGTCGCGCGCGAACTCAGCCTGAGTCTGTCCGATCTCGCGCGTTTCGAGGAAGTCAGCGTCACCGCGGTCGTGCAGTGCAGCGGTAACGGACGCGCGTTCCACCGGCCGCGCGCCGGCGGGGTCCAATGGGGAAAGGGGGCCGTCGGCAATGCGCGCTGGACGGGCGTGCGGCTGCGCGACGTGCTGGCGAAAGCCGGCGTCCAGGCGAAGGCGAAACATCTTCATCTGCTCGGAGCGGACCGGCCGGTCCTGTCCAGCACGCCGTTATTTCACCGGAGCATTCCCCTCGAAAAAGCCCTGCATCCCGACACGATCCTGGCCACCAAAATGAACGGAGATCCGCTTCCACTGTTGCACGGCGCGCCGTTAAGGCTCATTGCGCCGGGCTGGATGGCGGATGCCTGTGTGAAATGGCTTGCCGACCTGACGCTCGCCACGGCGGAAGCGCCCGGTTATTACATGCAGACGGCCTATCGTTATCCGGTCCGGCCCGTACGGCCCGGCGAGAACATTGCGCCGGCGGATCTGCGGCCCGTCGAAGCGATGATCGTGAAGTCGCTCATCACGAGTCCTCTCGACGGCGGCACGGTCAGCGGCGACATCGTGGTGCAGGGAGTCGCGTGGACGGGAGAGGGGCGGATCGCCTCGGTGGAGGTGTCGGCCGACGAGGGACGGACCTGGTCCAAGGCCCGGCTGACGGGAGACGATGTCCCCTATGCCTGGAGGACGTGGGAACAGGCCTGGCGCCCGACGCGTCCTGGATCGCATGGGCTGCTGTGCCGCGCGACCGACGATCGAGGGCACACGCAACCGGAACGGTCGCCATGGAATCCGAGCGGCTTCCTCTGGAACGGGTGGGATCGCATCACCGTGGATGTAAAGACGTAAGACGTAACACATGAGACGTGAGGTGTAAGGCGTGAGGCGAAGAATCAGTTCTTCGAAACTTCCTCTGTGCGTTGCCGTGTTCATGGCCTGCGGCTGTGCCGTCGGCGCACAGTTCAGTGCGGCGACCAATGAGCCACCCGCAAGTGTGAATCTTCGGGCCGAAGGCCTGTTGTTATCCCGTTGCGCCGTCTGCCACAGCACCGATTTGGTCACGCAGCAGCGGCTCGATCGCACGCGTTGGGAGGCGACGATCGACAAAATGGCTCACTGGGGCGCCGATGTGTCGAAGGAGGAAGCGGCGATGCTGGCTGACTACTTGTCTGCCCGCTACCATCCCGACGTACCCGATCAGGAACCGGCCCATGCGCCGGAGCATGCGGCGGAACCGTTTCGCCAGGACATGACCACGGAGGCGGGCCGTCCCGCCGGCTCGGCGGAGCAGGGTGAAATCGTGTACGTGCACAACTGCCAGGCCTGCCACGGAAGCGGCGCGACCGGGGGCATGGGGACCAGGCTCGCCGGCAATCCGATCCTCGGGGACGAGCACCGGTTCTGGGACACCGTACTGCATGGCCGCGGCGCCATGCCGGCGTGGGAATCCGCGCTCCACGCGCAGGAGATTGCGGATATCCGGGCCTGGCTTCAGACGATCAGATGAATAACGATGTGCGGTGGAGCCTGTTGTAAGAAGAATGGAGGAACTCCATGACGACCCTGATGCGCTGCTGTTTTTTGATCGTTGGCTGCGCCGTTTTCTGGACGGCCGGATGCAACCACGACAAATCGAAGCCCTATGAACTGGGCGACGTGCCGGATACGCGGATACCCATCCATCTACCGGCCGAGGCCGATCGGGCGCACCGGGAAGTCATGATGATGCATCTGGAGACCGTGCAGGTGCTGATGGCGGCGCTGGCGGACGAGGACTTCAAGCTGGCCCTAGGCGTGACGGAAGCGCATCTTGGATTTTTTGCGCGCCGGCACGTGGCCGCCCAGCATGCCCCTCCGGCCTACCGGGACCTTGCCGCAGCCCACTACCGGGCGGGACAGGAACTGGCGAAGATCATTCCATCCAGGGACATCAAGCAGATCCTGCCCCGCTTCAACTCCATGCTCGCGACCTGCGTAGCCTGCCACCTGGAGTTCAGGAGCGAAGGAACCCGCTCCCATTAGATCATCTTAATTTCTTGAGGATGTTCAAAAAGGTCGATCAGCAAGGCCGCAAGGAGCCCGGCGACTGAGGGGGTACATACCAAGCTTTGCTTGAACCGCTCGCTTCAATCATATGCGAGCGGAGAGTTACTTTGCCTCCAGTAGCCTCCGATCGTACGTCGCAGGGAGACGGGTGACTGAGAACGAAGCTGGCGGCCTTTTTCAACATCCGCTAGCGCACGACCAGCACCGAGCAGGCCGCATGATGGGACAGCGCGTGCGACACGCTGCCGAGGAGGAAGCGGTCCAGCCCCTTGCGCGCATGGGACCCGATGACCAGCAGGTCGGCGCCCGCCGATTCGCGCCCGATGGCGTCGGCCGGGTGGCCCCGGAGAATCCGATGCGTCGCGCGATACCGCGTGCCGTCGAGGCTTTGCGCCAGGTCGCGGGCGAGCTCCGTTGCAAATTTCGTGGAGGTTTCCTCCCAGCGCGGAAAGTAGGGGAACGCCACCGGGTCGCCTGCATGGGGAGTCGGGACGACGCTGAGCACGACGAGATCCACCGGTTTCGTGAAGGGATGGGAGTGCAACCAGTCCCGCAACCGCACGGAGTCGTCCGGCCCTTCCACCGCCACGAGCACCTTGCGCAGGGCCTCGATCGGCCGCTTGACGATGAGCGTCGAGCAGGGGGCGTGCAGGAGCACCCGGTGGGAGACGCTGCCCAGCAGCAATTCCGCCATGCGTCCGCGTCCGCGCGACCCGACGACGACAAGTTCGGCCGCGGCGTCCTTGACGGCGTCGAGCACGACCTGTGCCGGGCGGCCGAACTCGCAGACGCGCCGGACGGTCGACACCCCGGATGGAACCAGCTTCGCCGTCTGGTCCATCAGCTGTTGCCCCGCCTCCAGCATGCCCTTCCGGAAGTCGTCGTAGCCCTGGAGGTTCATGGCCTGGGCCACGACCGGCTTCTCGAGCATCCCCAGGTCCACCGCGTGCACGAGCGT